>CAVCYJ010000009.1:0-29833 GCA_963605995.1 Holdemanella biformis
TAATCTTAACGCGCACAACTTCCACCTCCAGTGTTTTCATTTGCATGGTCATTTCTCTCATGCCTGATGATGTATCCGTCATCTTTTTCGGGCATAAAAAAAAGACCTAACTTCCATGTCGCCTGTCAAGTTTATCACACATGACATGTTGAAGTCAAGTCTTTTTCTTATATTTTACCTGTATTTTATCTCGGGATATTACCTGTGAACACTAAACGTCTTTACCTGTTATCTTTTCTCTTTTTCTTCTTAAAGGTAACTCCGCCTGCAACAACAAGAACTGCGATCACAAGTATCGCTGCATATGCACCGACTGGTGTGTCATCACCGGTCTTAACTCCGATCACTCGCTTACTGTCGCTCTGATTAGTTGTTCCACCGGAAGAAGGTGTTGATGTGACAGCTGGCGAAGTCGGGGTTGGAGTTACTTTCTCATCTACAGTATTGACAATCGTGATAGCATCCTCCAGCTTATCCTTGTTCAGACTTACAGTGCCCTCTCCGCTTACTTCATAAGCAAAAACATCCTTATCTATCGGAGTACCTGTTTCATCCGTTTCCATTACATAATAGGTAATCGGATCAGAACCTGTCTCTCCTCCAAGCGGAACCTCTACCGAAATCGTGCCATTCTGATGAAGTTTGTACGCTTCCCCATTGAACAGTACATAAGTTCCATCCTCGTCCTTCGTGAAAATTCCCGCATAGAAGGTATCATCTACTTCTGTAGTCCCACCATTTTTTATCACATTCTTGGTGATATTGATATCTCCCTTGTAAGAAAATCCATCCGGGAAGTCATAATATACGTTATTGAGTGTCACACTGCTGTTGCTTCCCTTCTTCACAGATATCGTTGCGTCACCATCCTCAACTGTACAGATGAACTTTCCGATACTACCTGTCTGAAGCTCATCATATGCAAGTGGTGTGCCCTTCTCATCTGTTTCAAAGATATAGTAGGTTCCATTCGGCAGTCCTGTAAAGGAAACTGTTCCGGAAGAACCATTGTGAATCTGAACGGTCTGCAGATAGTTTCCGCCATAAGGATGCTCACCTGCCGGGTCTGTAAAGATTCCGATATAAGCCGTATAATCCTTCGCAAAGGCATCTATTATATTCGCGTCCTCATCCACAAGACTGATTTTCTTGGTTACTGTAATCTGGCCTTCTTTTCCGTCCGCCTTCTTATCTGTCATGGTTACTGTAATCTGACCGTCTGCAGGAACTGTAAATTCCTGTTCTGCCGCGATCTCATAACCATCCGGTGCCTGCTGTTCGGAAAGATAATAAGTCTTTCCTGCTGCCAGAACACCCTCAATTACATGCGGTTCAGAAGTTGAAGTCCATGTCTCGATGATCTGTCGTGTCTGTGGATCACGGATTGCCATGGATGCACCTGCAAGTGCGGTTCCGTTCTCATCCACCTTCTCGATCGTAATGCTTGTTGCTTTGTTTGTTGCTTTTGTCTTAATGGTTACCGGGTTGCCCTTTGCATCAAAGGAAGTGTCATCTACTGTGAAGCTGATCTTGTCAGAGGAAAGAATATATCCTTCAGGTGCCTCCGTTTCCTGAAAGTAGTAGCTTCCCCATGTCAGTCCGCTGATAGTGATCTTTCCGTCTTTTCCTGTAACAAGCGTTGCCTCTGTATTCTCTGAAGCTGTCAGGGAATAAGTATAGTTTCCATCCTCATTTCTGCGGACTGCAACCTGTTTTCCATTAGAATCATACAGTGCGAACTTCGCTCCTGCAAGAGTTTTGGTTTCTGCTGTGTTATACTTGGTAAGTTCAACTGTACCGTATCCTTTGCCATTTACAACTGTCTGTGAAAAATCTGCCACTGCATTGGCAACTTTGCCTGCTCCGGCATTTACACCAATGATAAAACTATATTTCACTGCGTTTCCATTTGCATCTTTAGGAATGAGATATCCTGATGGAGCTTTGGTTTCCACGAAATAATAGCTGTTGGCCGGAAGATTGGTTACACTGATCTTTCCGTTACTGTCAGATGTATATTTGCCATAGAGAGTATAACCGCTGCCGTTTGCTTTTGCTGCATACAGTTCAAATTCAGCTCCTGGAAGCGGTGTCTTGCCGTCCTCGGCTGTCTTTGTGATTGTAGCGGTTCCTGCAAAGGTATTGGCAAATTTAATTTCCGCTGCATCCTTCTCCGTGCTTCCGGATACTGTCCGGATGCTGCCGGATGTTTCCAGTGTTCCGTCACCCTTATCTTTAATTGTTACAGTTACTTTATATAATGTGGAATCGTAAGTAATTCCGTCTGCTTTCTCTGCAGCTGCTACTGTCTCACGGATGTAATAAATCTTCTCTGCAGAGCCGGTTGCTGCTGTGAGTGTCTGATCATAAGTCAGTGGCTGGAATGTGAAGTTTCCGTCTGCTGCGTTCTTCACAGTCTGAAGAACTGTCTTCTGATCCTGGTCGAGAAGCTCGAATGTGAACTGATCCTTTACAAGCGGGCTGCCGGAAAGGGTTTTGGTTCCTTTCAGAGTGATACTGCCTGATGCATTGTAATTGTTAGTAAAGATGATCGGTGTCTCTGCTAATGCCTCGCTGTAAGGTCTTCCGTTGATCGTTGCTTCAACCTGAAGCTTATCACTTCCGCTCTCCGCATCCTTCACTACGACTTTGATTATATAGGCCTCCTGACTGTATGTATATCCTGCCGGATCCTTTGTTCCCAGAACCTCTTTGATCCTGTAATAGTAAGTTCCAACATCATATACACTTTCATCAGAATTTGTCTTATGAGCAAATTTCAGGGTCGGGAAAGAAAAGATACCATCTTTATCATTCTTAACTGTATCTACCAGTTTGTAATCTGTTTCCTTTGGTCCTGCGGCATCGTCTGTCTTAGCAACCTCCAGACTAAAGCTGAACTGATCTGCTTCCAGCTTTCTTCCTGTAAGAGATTTTCTTCCGACAAACTGTATTTCTCCGTCTCCCGAATAATAATTGATAAATGTTGCATTGTTAAATTCATTCGCAAGGTCATCGCTCTTATAAGTTACCTGAACATCTAATTCACCTGTTCCCGGGTCACTTACTGTTACAAATGCGTAAATCGGTTTCGCAAATGTGTAACCTTTTAATTCGCTGTTCTCAATCTCGGAAATTTTGTACACATATTTTCCAGGAGTATCTGTATGATCTGCATCCAGCTCATACTTAATGGCACTGAAGCTTACAGTTCCTTTTTTATCATTTGAAACAGTTTCTATCGTTTCAGTTTCATCCAGTTTTAATGCACTTAAGTCCTCTGTTGTTTTCGGGAATTCTGTTCCGTTATCCAGTTTAATTCCCTGAATCCGGAACTGGAATTTTCCTTCCTCTAATTCCTGAGTTCTGGTATCCGGATATACTCGCTTGGATACGTCCGGTTTAAACTCACCGGTTGCCTGATACTCATTGTGGAATGTAAGAACATTATCCTTCAGTTCACCTTTCACACTTTCTCCATTTACTTTAATGTCCGTAATTTCCGGTGTTATCACACCATCCTTTTCAGAAAGTGTCACGTATACTTTATATTCTGTAGAATCACAGGTATATCCCGGATGATTTCCATTGTCGTATTCTTTTACAATATAGACTCTGGTCAGTCTGGTAAGATCCTGAATGTCTTTTAATGTATACGGAATTTCAAAACTGAAGTTTCCATCCGCATCATTGGCAGCCCGAGCAATCGGCTCACCTTCAATCTTCTCCTGTACGGAACCGGATACATCATATACATCAAAACGGAATTGTCTGTCCTGCAAAGTTCTTCCGCTCAATGTCTTCTTACCGGATAATACCAGTTTACCGCTTGCATCAAATGTATTTGTAAATGTAAGCAGAGAACTGTTTCCGGTGTATGCGTATGGCACACCATCAAGCGTAGCTGTTACAAGGAGTTCACCATTGCCTTTGTTCTTTACGGTTACTTTCAGTTCTTTTACAGATGTGTCGTAGGTGATGCCATTTTTTACTTTCGTTGTGACTCCATCCACCTCTACATCATCTGTCCCGGTTGTATCCTCCCTGATCTGATAAGTAAATGTCTTTTCATTTTCATCACCAAGATCTGCAAGTTCATAATGCAGGGTATCAAACTGGAATCTGCCTCTACTGTCGTTTGATGCTTCAAGCTTTTCAGCTGTACCATTTTCTGTTCGAACCGGTGCATCTCCTTCAGCAGTAAGAACAAATTTATATGCATCTGCTGTGATAACTGATTTATTCTGGAGAATCTTGGTTCCTGACACTGTCATAGTTCCCGTAGCACCATATACATTAGTAAATGTCGGCTGATCACCCGTCAGACTGTAAATGCCATCTGTACCGGTTATTGTCTGAGCTGTTTCTTCTCCATTCTTCTGTACGGTTACACTTTTTATGGTAATTTCTCTGTTTGCCGTATTTAGCTCAGCCTTTACCTTAACTGTATACTGTTCAGAGCTGTACTGGATTCCATCAGTATAAGTTCCGCTCTTATCTTCCCTGATCACATAAGTAAATTCTCTTGTGGTTTCGCCCTGTGCAAAATCAGTATTCTTTACAGTGATCATAGGGAACTCGATCAGATTAGCTTTTCCGGTAGATGAAGCTTTTGTATTATATACCGTTTCATCTACTCCCTCACCGGTTATCTTAAAGCCAAACATATGCTCTGTAAGACTCTTTCCGGCAAGCTCCTTTGTACCGGTGAACCGGAAGGTTGTCATGGAATCGTATTTGTTTGTAAATAAAATACTGTTCTCTGTATAATCTTTTCCGTCTACCTTACATGTATATTTCAGTTTTCCCTCCGCATCCTTGTATACATGAATTACAACATTATATGTTGTTGTATCGTAAACCACACCTTCATATTTATTATCTTCTGCCTCAGAAGGTATCTGCTCACTTATTGTGTATTTAAAGTCTTTTGAGTCTGCTCCCTTCAAATCCGAAACCTTAAAACGTACAGGACCAAACTGTATAACGCCGCGGCTGTCATTGTCATATGACCATGTTGATACATTGTTTCCCTCTGCATCCTGCAAAGGAGCATTATCAAGAGCTGTAATATTAAAATGGAACTGTCCCTCTGACACTGTACCATTTTCTACTGTCTTTTTGCCATTCAGGATAACAGATACATGATTATCATCCACTTCATTGAATACATTAATACCTGCGCCACTTCTTAAATAAGTAACACCCTCCACCTTCTGGTCTTCCGGAACAGACTGGTCAATAACACAGAATACTGTTTTGGTATAATCTCCCTCATAACCCTCCGGCGGAGTTGTCTCTGCAAAATAATACAGCTTATTTAATTCCAGAGTATGTCCCAGAGTATCTTTTGAGAAATATAAATATCCGTTTTCATTTGTTTTGAATCCATCTTTTTCTTTTGTGTAGGAAAAGCTTCCGTCTTCAACGGTTACTGTTCCAAACTCAAACTCTGCATCCTTCAGAGGCTTATAATCAGATTTATCAGATTTAATAATATAAATACCGGTTCCTTTACTTATGCCGGCAGACGCATCCTTGATCTTAATCTGTTTCTGTTCTTCTACCTCCGCTTTCTTCGTTCCCTGACAGTACAGCTCAGCTGCATTGTATGCATTTGTCGTTCCCTTTGGATCAAGTGCTGTCACATTGTATGTAATTCTGACATATTTTCCGTCCGGTATTCCCGCAATCTTAAACTGAGTAGAATCACCTTCTACCGGAGCAATGGTATATTTGTCATATGCCTCTCCTTCTACCTCCATTTTAAACGAACCAGGCAACAGCTTCAGATTTTCACCCATCTTATCAATTACATAAAGTGAACCATTTGAAACACCGGTCGTCAGTGTCTCTCTTGCTGCATTAATCTTTAATTCATAACTGATAATTCCGCCTTCTGCAACATCAGAGGACGTAATATTTTTCTCCAGGACCTTAAAATCAAGCTTCATTTCTGCCCGTGCAGTACGATATTTTAGACCATTGATCCATAATGTTGCTTCATTTTCATATGTACGTCCTTTATTATCATCAAGTGATTCTGTAATTTTAGTCACTACATAGAATTGTATTTTCTGACCACTGCAGTCATCAATATGGAATACAGGTCTGCCTGCTGTACTGTCATCTGCTTTGTATTGTACAGTTCCAGCTTTCACAACGCTGCTGTTTTCTACATCCTCAATTCCGGCATATTCCAGACCATCCGGCAGATCATCTTTAATGTCTATATCAGACATACCCTGAGCCATTTCCGAGTTTACAGTAAGTTTCCACTTAATAGTTTTCACTCCTGTTTCAGGATCACACTGATAGCTGTCTTTTACAGCTTCTTTATTGAGAAGACTGGTAAATGTATATTTATAGCTCCATTTTTCATCAAATATCTTTCCATCAGATGATTCAAACTCTGCTACATTTCTGTATGTTCCTTTTTCAATACCTGCAATACTTTCTGAGCTCTTACTGCTGTAGGTAATGATTACGTTTGTTCTATAAGGACTCTCCTCAATATTATGCCCGGCAGTTCCAAACGTTATCTTAAATCCTGTAATTTTGTCACCCGTTTTTACAGGTTCAATTTGATAATATTCCTCTGGCAGTTCTTTTGTTTTTCCATCAGAAGAATCATATGCCTGAATACTGATCTGCTGCAGCAATTCATCTGTCATTTCCTGCGGTATATATCCGGAATCATTTATCAATTTATCTGTGTATACACTTCCCTGCGGTATCTTGATATTTTTTTCCAATGGTGACTGAATCTCTGCCTTCCACTGAATTGTTGTGATTCCTGTCTCAGGATCAATGGTGATTCCTGTTTTTCTCTTATCCAGTTTATACTGTCTGTATTTCGTTTCACCTTTATCGGTATCTGTCTTTGTATCAAATTCATGATCCGTTTTATATCTTCCGGATAATTTTATTTCATTCGTATACTGGTCTATATGCTGTGGATTATCAAGTTCTACTGTATACTCAAATGTATACTTATAATTTCCATCCTTCGCCGACCATTCAAAGGTTGTCTTCTCATCCCCCACTTTGAAATTGGAGCTGGAGCCTTTATCATCAGGTTTCCAGTATTCTGTCTGTTCATTTCCGTCTTCATCCGTCCATTTAACAGTAATACCCGTATATGTCTGTCCGGCACCAAGGATATCTACAAACTTCCATCCGTTCAGATTCAGTGTCGGTTCACTGTTTGCCTCTACGGTGTAGCTTATATGAGTATTGTCCACAATCTTATATGTTTTCTTTACCCATGTTTTTTGATATGTTACAGTTGTTTCGGCTTCTCCGCTGACCTTGGGATCAGAAACTGATGCAGTTACTTTATTGGTCACTGCATGGCTGGACTCATTTTCATCCTGTCCATTATCGTTATCCTTCAGACCAATGATGGAATCTTTTAACTGTACTGCATATTTAATAGCTACTGTTTCGCCCGGAGCAAGTGAAGATATACTGAATTTAGAAGGCAGACCTGATGCTTCATCAGTATCCGCTACTGTCACACTGAAATCACTGCTGTCATCAGATGATGCTCCTGTTCTCTGATAATAAATACCATTTTCACCTGATTGATATCCCGTTGTCTGAGATTCTCCGTTACTGTCCGTTCCCGTCCAGCCATCAAGAAACTTCTCTATATACTCCTTTCCGGCAGTTACCACATCATCAACCGATACATTTTCAAATGTATCTTCGTTTGTATCCGGTGCTGTAACGGTAATCGTATAGATCAGCATATTATCAAATTTTTCAATCTTGCCATCCTGCTGTCCCAGACCGTCCTGTACCGACTTTTCAACATTCAGAGAATTGGTTTTTATTACAGGCTTTTTTTTCACATCAAATTTTACCTCAATATCACCAATCTTGAAGTCTACTTTCTGATCTCCGGTTCCTGATCCGATATTCTGCAGACTGCCCTCAAAAGAAATGTATCCCTTTACATCACATGCAATACCTGTATCCTTATCATAAAAATCATCTGTAGCTACAATTTTTACACGGCTTACCGTTTTACCATCTTCCGTTATATTTTCAATAGAATAGTTGGCAATTACACGCTCGTTTCCATTTGCATCTATTTCTTTAATGGATCCGCTGTAATCAGAAGCTTTGAAATTCTCCGGCAGATCGAAGTACAATACATCACCTTTCACAAGTGCTTCATACTTTTTCAGCTCATAATTAATATTGATCCGGATATCTGCATCATTCGGAATTTCAGTACTTTCAGTGATATCCTGCCATGCATCATCATCACTTCCTTTTTCTTTCCACTGGAAAGAGGAAGCTTCTGTAATCTGGCTGTCTGCGCCCAGATCAATATTGTCCGGACTTCTTCTATATGCAACTACACCAAAAATATTACTGCCGGCAACATTATTAAAAGTTACATTCTGAATTGTTCCTTTATCTTTACTGTATTCATCATCTGTTACTGCTGTATTTCCCTCAGTTCCGGCAAAAGCTTTCGCTTCCATTGCCGCAGCCTGAGTCAGCGACACACTGTTATCTGCTGCTAATGTCAGACTGACAGCTGCTGTATCATCCAAAGGTATTTCCGTGCCATCATTCTTAGTAAGTATCACCTTATAAGACGGAGATAACCATATTGGATTGGCATCTGCTTTATCTCTGATATCGGCCGGCACCTGATCATCAGTTTTTTCAACAGAAACTGTTACCTCTTCTGAATCAGGTAAATCTGTACCTGTCATTTGTACAGTCACTGCTGTTCCGTCTGCAGCAGTTCCCTCATAGCTTATCTGTTTAGGATCTGTTGTATCTGAATTATCTTCTGCACTGCTCTTCCCAACAACACCAATTGTCCCAACAGAGGTTCCATTTACATCTCTGACCAGACCTGCTGTATCTCCGGAAATGCCCTCTTCCGTAACAGTTCCATCTGTTACTGCCACAGCTGTAACGTCGTCTGTGTCTGCCAGTGCCGCAGTGTCAACAAAATCCATCTGCAGCTGCATGGATTCATCACTTATCAGAGAAGCATTTACTCCATTGGATAAAAGCTGAACATCATAGAACACACCTGTATCAACATCAAGTCCTGCTTCCTGTGCAGCCTGTACATATGCGGCATTCTGTTCTTCGCTTACAGGATTGACCTGGAAGCTGATACCTTCCGGAAATTCGGCATCAGACAGCAGGAGCAGTTTTGCGCTGACTCCGTTTCCGCTGTACGTTAATACCTGTGATGCCTGACTGTCCGGAATTTTGTTTCCATCGTCACTGTTGCCGGAGCTGTTATTATCTTCGCCGTTGCTGTTATCTTCATCCGCTTTTGTATTCCCGGATAATACAGTATCACTTCCTGCTTCCCACTCTCCGTCAGCAATCTGTGAGCCATTCACATACCAGACTGCCTTCACATCATCCAGTTCAGTTACACCCGCCGGAATCTTCATGCTGAACACATAGTTTCCGGTATCTCCGACAGCCACACTCTGACCGTTCCATATGAGGACGCTCTGATCTTCTGTGTGATCTTCTGTGTAGTTCTCTGTATATGGCTTTTCAGTATCAACTGTTGCGTCCGCTGTCGGCAGAACAGCTTTTACTTCCATATTCTCAGCTGCCGCATCACCGCTGTTCTCGATATCCAGACAGTAATTTGCATAGTAGCTGACCTCTTCGCCATCTGTATCTGCTGTCACAGACTGGCTTGCTGTAGATGTAAGAGCTGCTGTCAATTCCGTTTCTTCACTCTTTGTCTCCGTTTCTTCCGGCTCCTCCTGCTCTTCTGTTTCTTCACCGGATTCCTCCTCAGATTCAGTTTCGGAGTTCTGCACACTCACACCATCGACCGAGTCTATTGCCCACACAACAGACTGAACATTCTGCAGCATCATAACCACAGTCAACATAATTGCAAGTACTCTGCGCCATTTTCTGGTCTGTTCCATTTTTTTCCTCCTTTATAGATATAATATTTCTTTCAAACATCCGGAATCCGCAGATTTACTGTGTAAATCGCAGCCTCCTCATGTTTGGCGAAGCCCAGGTTCAAATGCTTTATTGACCTTTTGCTCCTGATATTTTCATAATACCAAAAGATACTCCAAAACACAATTTCAAAATACAAAAAATCCCCGCCAGTTTTTCTGAATCATCAATACCAAACTGTCGGGAATTATCCGCATCCACCGGTGCAATTATTTATCAGAAATAATCATACCCTCCATGGATATCCACAATACTTCCATTCATGTAATTGTTTGTAAGGATACTGTATGCCATATCTGCCACATCTCTGATCTCTCCGAATCTGTGAAGTGCAATCTTGCGGTTGATCCGTTCATAGCTTTCGGGTGTGCGGCTCTCATGCCACGGAGTCTGGATGAATCCGGGCGCAATGGCATTCACTGTGATCCCTTTTGGCTCAAATTCCTTTACCAGCGATTTCGTCAGGAAATGAACCGCAGCTTTAGTCACGCCATACACCAGTGACGAAGAATATGCCTGCTGCCCTGCATAGGAACCCATAAAGAGTACGCTGCCTCCCTCTGTCATAACCGGCATAAATTCTTTTATCATAAATACCGGGATGGAGAGATTGGTGTTTACAATATTGTTCCATTCTTCGAATGTGTAATCCTGAAATCTGTCATAGGTACTGATTCCCGCATTACTGATCAGCCAGTCCACATGTCCTGCTTTTTCTTTCACTTCCCGGACGAAACTCATCATCTCATCATAGGAGGACATATCCGTTTTCAGAATAATAAGTCTCTCCTGGTCTTCCGGTTTCAGGCTGTCCCAGAATTTGTTTGCCCTGTGTGCATTATGGGCATAAGTGGCAAAAATGAGATCATCTTTCTCAGAATTAGCCAGAATCTTCTCCACAATACCGCGGCCGATTCCTGAGGTGCCGCCTGTGATCACTGTTACTCTGCTCATTTTATAGTTACCTCTGTCATTTACATATTATGCAGTACTTCTGTCAGATGGCCAAATCAGAATCGGCCCAAAATACTGCTGCATATTATTTCTCATATATCAATCAGATTTTACAATTCCATCAGTCTGTCATAAACTTCCTTCGGTATATACGGCTGCTGATTGTGGATGGGTTCTCCCAGGCAGGTCTTCGGATATGCAAAAGTCCCATGCTCCAGCATGATTTCCAGAAGCTTCGGACCCTGCCCTTCCAGAAACTGCGGTGCTTCTTCCTTTACAGCATCACAGTTCATTCTCACAGACGGAATACCGTAAGCCTTCGCCACCTCTGAGAAATCACAGGATGCGAAGCCACAACCGTCTGTGGTTCCTGCGAAGAGACAGTCGAAGTAGTCTCTCTGCAGATGGCGGATCATACCAAGAGCCTCATTGTTCATTACTATTATTATAATAGGAAGTTTCTCTCTCTTTACCCATTCCAGCTCCTGGATATTCATCTGCATGGCGCCGTCTCCACAGATGCATGCAGTCGGTTTCCCGGTTGCATAATATGCTCCGATTGCTGCCGGCAGTCCATATCCCATTGCACCATGACCACCTGAGAAGAGAAGCTTCTGACCCTCATGATTTTTGAATGACTGATAACTCCACACCATATGCTGTCCTACATCTACTGCGATCGCCGAGGTATCTGTCAGCATATCACTGAGATCAGCGAGCATCCGGTTTGGATATCTCTCAGGAGTCCGGTCATCTACTGCCTGAAGGTTCTCCTTAATTTCGGTACAGATATTCAGCCAGTCCCCTGTACCCTCTTCCCTTCCGGCTGCTTTCGCAAGACATTCGATCACTGCGCCTGTCTCTGCCTGCAGCTTCACTTCATTCTCTCCATTCTCATGGATATCGCGCTGTAGATTATACGGATCAATATCCACTCGGATAAGCTTCGCACTTTTTGCGAATTCATGCACCTTTGTTCCAATCTGGCGGGTACACAGGGAAATACCGAAGCAGAGAAGCAGGTCGCTCTTCGCATTGGCGATCATATTGGCATAACGATGTCCGTATGCACCACCGATACAGCCGAAATTCAGCGGATTCTCAAAGCCCAGCACAGATTTCGCCAGAACGCTGGTAATAACCGGAATCTGTCTTTTCTGTGCGAAGCGGATCAGCTTCTGCTGTGCCGCATGGCTGTCTACTCCATGTCCAAGCATGATCACAGGACGTTTCGCCTGCTCCAGTGCTTCAAGGATCACATCTGCCGCCTGCTGTGCTGCTGCCGGTTCCGTGTGCCCGGTTTCAAAGGTCATCTCATAAATCGGATTCTCCACTTCACTTCTCTGGATATTCATCGGAAGGTCGATCAGTACCGGACCTCTGCGTCCGGTTGTCGCAATGTGGTAAGCCTTATTTAACTCTTCTGCAATATCCTCAGGATTACGGATCTGGACTGCATATTTCGTGATCGGTTTCGCCATTGCCACAATATCCGTTTCCTGAAATCCCTGCTGACGCAGTCCTTTAATTCCTGAATATTCATAAGTATTCAGCTGGCCTGTGAGAAAAATTACCGGCAGGGAATCATAATATGCATCTGCCACACCGCTCAGCAGGTTCACCGCTCCCGGTCCGCTTGTTGCATAGGCACAGGCACATTCTTCCTTTGCCTGAGCATAACCGCAGGCTGCGAAAGCCGCCCCCTGTTCGTTATAACTGGAATGGTTCTCCGTATCAGGATTTCTCTCTATGGAATCTACCACATGCGCGATCATCGTTCCCTGATATCCAAAGAAATGGCGGATTCCCTTTTTCTGCAAAAAATCAACAATATAATCTGAAAGCTTCATTTTTCCTCCTGTCAGATCAGCATACCGATCTTCTCTCTCTGTACTGTCTTCCCGGTTTTCTCCAGTACATCAATGTAAATATCAAGAATCTCCTCATCCTCTGCAAAAAGCTCATTCTTCTGCAGACTCCTCTGCATCATTTTGAAATAGGGACGGAAGACCTTCTCGAGTGTCATATAATCTTCGTTCTTGTACAGGTTCTTTATATAGTCCTTCTGTTTCTGATAGGAAACTCCCAGATTCAGCCGTTCTCCGCAGAATTCCACATATTCCCAGCACTCGTTAAAGTATTCCTTGCGTCTTCTGCTTTTCGCAAGCTTACGGGCATTGCGCATACGTTCCCTGCTGTACTTCTCAAAATTTCCCGCTTCCTTCCAGAACTGAGAGTAGCTTACTCTGGCACTGACTGTCAGCGCAATGGAATCGGCATAACGAGGATCTTTAACATTTTTATAATTACTGCCATAGCTCGCAGTCAGATATTCTGCCGTCTTTTCCGGAACCTGAAGCTCTGTTCCCTCCAGACTCACCCTCTTACTTCCGGCAAAGATATCTGCCGCGTAAACAGTAGTCTGTTTTCTTCTCTTAAGGATATATTTATCTGCTTTCGGATTCTGATACAGCCTGATAAATTTATCATACAGACGGGAGGCCTGTCTTCTGCGCCCGTTTAGCATACACCAGAAGCGCATACGTGTACGGTTGATTCTGCTCCTGAAGCCGCGGTCCGCATAATTGATATGGCAAAGCTCTGTCCATGCATTCTCATCTCTTGAAAAACGACGGTTCGCAGATACGGAAGCCGGTTTTGTTCTCAGCGGAAAAATACTGACTCCGATCCCCGGAAATGCATAGTCTCTGGTATTATCCATATTCAGGCAGAGTGTATCTGTATTTGTGTACCGCAGATAGAATCCGGAAAACCATTTATGGCTTTTCATGGATTCCAGTGCCCGTCTTTCTCTCGGTTCTTCCTCCACCACCTGGCGGAAGTGCTCCATATCCGCAGTTTTCATCAACACGACTCCAAACATCGGATTCTGCGGAAAAGGATGTCCCTCCACCGCGCAGAGTGTCAGTCTCGGAGAAAGAAAGTATTCGATTTTGTTCTCACGGCATATGTCATCTATTTCCTGTAATAGTGATAAGATCACCTTCTGTTTTCTGTTCAACTCCATACTCCATTTCTATGTCCGGACTTCCGGTCATTCTTTTACCGGAGGCTCTGTCCGGAAGCTGTCTTTACTGTCCCGGAGTGCTGCTCACCTGATGCACGATCCTTTTGATTTCCTCAATGCTTCCGTATTTATCCAGCCAGTTATCCAGCACAACAGTAATATCTGTCTTCTTCGCAAAGCTTCTCGCCTGTCTGCTTCCACTGTCCAGATCTCCGATAAATATGCGGTACAGCTCTGTCCTTACATATGACGGCATTTCTGATTCCAGTGCCTTCTTATAATTTTCAAATGCTTCCCTGGTCTGTCCCTGTTTCATACGGACATCACCAACCAGCTTATAAACACAGGCTTTCTCTTCTTTGCGGAACTGTCTGTTTCTGACCTGCTCTGCAAGCCATTCCAGCTCGCTCTCTTCACCGGTACAGATGATCTGCGTGCGCAGCCGCGCCAGTTCTCCCGGATAGCCCAGTCGTCTCCATGCCCTGACAAGGGCTTTTCTGTAATATTCCCGCTTCTTTTCCGGAGCCTTCTCTTTACTGATCCGGGTAAACATCGGTGTCTCGATCACTGCACGAACCTCTGTGATCACCTCTTCCAGTTCGCTTCGGGTACGTGCGCAGGCAACCTTTGCCATAAATAATGCACCACGGATATCATCATCCCCGGCGATCAGCTGATCCCATAATTCCATCAGCGAAAGGGCTTCCTTCTTTTTACGGTCTGCCAGAAGTTCCTCACAATTCTTCAGGATCTCTGCTTTGTAGCCCCTGAAGAACCGATCCATCTCCAGCCAGACAATTCCATTTGAGGTTTTCTCCTTTACCTGAAGATAAAGCTCCGCCGCCTTCTGCATCTCACCGTTCATCCAGAGGATATCTGCTTTATATTTCAGAAAATATCCGTCCTCCGGGAAAAGTCTGAGTGCTTTTTCCAGGAAGCGTTCTGCATCCATACGGTTCTCCCCTGCCTTCTCCATAAGAAAACGGCATTCGAATTTCATAAAGCCCGGATGCTCCGGATAACGTTCCATGAGTTCCCTTATGATCTGCTGTGCCTCTTCTGTACGATGAAATTCATAATGATCTGCTGCTTTTCTGAACAGCCCAATGTCCTCTTTCAGCTTCTCCATCTCCGGTGAGAGATGATCCATCTCCTGACGGATCTGCAGCATACGGTATGCCTTTGACACACGCTCCGTGTAGAAAAGTGTCAGTACCGCAGCATAAAATATTTCATCCGGTATCTCCACAAGAATCGGATGATAAAACGCATAAATATTTGTATAATCTTCTCTTCCGATAAAATCAGCACTCAGCTGGTTTTTATAGTAGGAACCAAAAAGTCTGCTCAGCTTATGAAAATCCCGTTTCTCCACAAGTTCATCGATCTTCTGTCCGGATTCTTCAACAGCACCCATCAGATCCAGTGCTACCGTGCGTGCCTTCATGGTCAGTCCTTCCTGACGGACCTTATGGCTCTTCTTCGCGATATGCATGTTGTAGAGTTTTCGAAATACGGAATCCCGCCGAAGTTTCCATTTTCTGAGCTTCGGCATATATTCCTCGCGCAGTTCCTGATAGGGAAGCTCATCCACACACACTGCCACATGTCCTTCTCTGTTTTCATGCGGCGGCATGTACGACCATTCATCTCCGTAATGCCAGATCAGATAATCACTGCATTTATTCGGGATCATTGCTTTCTGCCCTTCAAACATTCCTTCTTTTACAGGAAACATCATGTCCTTGTCAAAAAGGAAAGGACAGCCGCCCCATCGCATGGCATAGCGGTCACATTCCTCTTCTTTGTAAGAAAACATAATCTTCTCAAGCTTCGCCAGTGTTCTTTTTTTTCCAAGAAAAATATAGGAAAGAAGGTACTTCAGATACATGGACGCAGGTATCTCCCAGCGATCGCTGTAGCCTACCGAGATGTTGAGCAGATCCGAATAGATCATCATGTGTGTCCTGTATTTCTCGTATTCTCTGTCATCTGCCGGAATCGGATCCAGTGTAAGAATATCTATGATTTCTCCGCCACAGTCCTTTCCGATGATCTGGCTCTTATGGATGGCACAGGTATCGGTGGATGCGTAACGTGGAAATGAATTTGTATAATTTCTGTCGGTCTCCGAACACTGGATCTCTCTGTCCGGAGGAAGCTCCGTCTTGCATATTTCTATGAACTTCTCCCAGTCCGGGCGTGGCATATACAGGTCTACATCATCATCCCAGGGAACAAAGCCTTCATGTCTGAGGGCTCCGATAAGGGAGCCTCCTGCCAGTACATATCTGAGATGATGTTTTCTGCAGATCTCATCAACCTCCCTGAACAGCTTCAGGAGATATTCCTGTTTCTCTGTCATTCGTTATCCTTTCTGATTGATTGTCTCCAAAATTTCTATAATTTTAACCGACTCATCATAGAAGAGCCGCGTACATTCCGTCCGTTTGTCCCGGATCATGATCATCAGTTCCTGCAGCAGATAACGGAAACCATTTCCCTCAAAATTAAAGCTGTATCTCCTCAGAAATTCCTTTCCGGAAATATTGGCTTCGAAGTATCCGGTATTCCACCAGTCATTAGGAATAGTAACCCTGCCGTTGCTTCCGATGATCACAAGCTCATTCTCGATATCAACTGTTGTTCCGATTTCAACAGTTGCCAGTGCATTGTCATATTTCATGGTGATCATATCATATACAAACCGGCCGTCCTGATCATGTATCGCATTGGTCTTAATATCCCTGCAGTTCTTTCCCAGAAGCTTGAGCACTGCACAGATGGCTGTGCATACCGTTTCATTAAAGGTTCTGCCGCCCTCAAAATCATCCTGGGAAATTGAACATTTCACGCTCACGATATCACCGACCAGATTGCTGTGTACCAGCCATACCAGCTGATTAAAAGCACGCAGATAGACCAGTGTCATCCGGTCGATCAGGAGTACATGATTTTCCCGCGCCACTTCAAACAGATGCCGCAGTTTCTCTGACGAGAGCGTCATCGGAGAGTCGCAGATTACATATTTGCCCTGTTTCAGAGCCTGCCCGATATATTTCGCACGTTTATCCGGAGATGAGCTGATATAGACAATGTCTATATCGGCCAGAAAACGGTCATAATCCGTCCAGGCAGAGCCCAGTTCATATTTATCGCAGAATTTCTGAGCGGTTTCTTCATTTTCGCCAAAAACCCTCTCTACATGTATGCCGCTGACAAACTTGGATTCCTGGACAAAATCATTATCACTGATATTATCAGTCACAACTCCTATGTTAAAGATAACCCCTTCGCTGCGAAGCTTGGTACTGGAAATATTCTTGGTCCGTTCCAGATAAATTACATCACAGTAATTTTTGAGATAATCAAACTTTCCTCTCCAGTCTGATCCGACTACCAGAACATCTATGTCATATTTGATAATGTCACTGACCTTCTGTCCCTGATATTCCTCAATGATGATCTCATCTGCCAGACCGGTCCTGCGTACATTCTCAATCCTCTTGATAAGACTGTCCCGCACATTGAGCTTACCGCGCTCAATATCAAAGCTCTCACTTGTAACACCTACGATCAGATAGTCGCCCAGCGCCTTTGCTCTCTTAATAATATTATAATGACCCTTATGAAACAGATCAAAAGTGCCATATGTGATCACTCTTTTCATTTTCTCCGTTTAACTCCCCACAAAAAATATTCGTGTTCATGCTCTTCCCTGTGCAACAAAGGATTTCTTATATCTTCTGATTATATCATAATTCTCAATTTATGTCACCTATCTGTTACCAGAATGTTAAATTACTGTAAAATTGGAAAGAAAAAGACTGAATAAAATCGTCTGACGATTTTATTCAGTCTTTTCTTCCGGTTCCTGTCCATTCAGCTCCGTTTCATCTATCAGGAACTCGTCATTTTGCATATTTCTGGTTGTTTCTTCCAGTTCCTGTATCAAATCCTCAAGGGAAACCAGCTCTTCATCCTCAATCTGTCCTTCCGGAATATCCTCCATATCAGCCGGTCCGACATCAGGCTTCGTTTCTGCGGCACTGACGGAGGATCCCTGTCTGTCTGAAACGGTCTTCGTTATCTCATCATCCAGATCAACCGTCTGCACATGACCATCCTGTTCACTTTCAGAATCCAGTGTTGCCGCCAGCTCTGCAATGGCTTTCTTTCGCCTCAGAAGCTCATATTCATTATCCTCACGGTCGTATTCCTCTTCCAGTCCCTCGTCTCTGACTGTCTTATCTTTCTTGATCAGGATAAACGCGATCAGTTCCAGGACTCCGGTATACAGAAGATCCACCGGCAGACTTCCCAGAACAAGAATAAATATCAGCGAAACTCCAAGCAGCACCCACACATTGTTCATCTCCGGAATCTGCAGAATATATAATCCATTCATAATGATCATGATCGGATAATGGAAGAAATAAATTCCCATTGTATGGCGTCCCACATAGGTCAGAGGCAGCCTCACATCCGGAAGCAGCGCAAGCAGCGTATAAATCAGGATAAAGGATACCAGATACATCAGAAGCCTGAGTATGATTCCCTCCGGTTCTGTCAGACCGCAGAGCGTGTATCCGTGATTGCCGCGGAAGATTGCAATCCCCATCTCATTGGTGATCATGTAATTCGGTATCGCCCACAGAAGAGCTGCCGAAATCGGTACCAGCACCCATTTTCCCTTAAACCTGCGAACTGCCGTAATATATTCACTCTTCCACAGATATCCCGCCACAAAGAACGGAAAGAATACTACGATTCTCGACGCAGACAGAAAGGTCGTGAACTCCGGTCTGGTTCCCGCCCACAGGGATACAGCAATACTGAGCGGTACAATAAATCTGATCTTACCCAGTGCTTCAATAGTAAGGCGGTAAATAAACAGTGCCAGGATATACCACATAACAGTTCCTGTCGGACGGAGGATTTCATAATCCACGCTTCTCCCCAGCCAGATCTGTGAATACCAGGTAAGGCTGTAGCCCAGGATATACGGGATCAGAAGATTCTTGAAGTTCTTTAATGTATTCTGAGGTTTCTTGGACAGATATCCCGAAACAAAAATAAATGCAGGCATGTGAAAAATAGTAATGGCATACCACACATATCTTACCACAGTGTCTACTTTTACAAGATTAAATGCAATAATATGATTAAATACCACCAGAAAGATAAGCAATACCTTAAAGTTATCTATCAGGCAGGAATAAGGCACGGCAGGCCTCTCTTTCTTTATTCTCATGTCAGATACTATCCTTCTTCTTTATATTATTACATCAAGCATAACATATTTTTACGATTTATGGAATAGAATTTTAACAAAGTTCGTTACCCCAGATACTTCCATATACCGTGAAGCGCGTAAGAGCAGAAGAAAATGCAGCTTCTGATTCTTCCACAGCCCGTATATCTGTAAGCCTTATATGTCATAGCCGCCGATTTCAGCTTATTTCTGGATTTTCCACCCTCACTCAGCCGATACTTCAGGTACGGCCTGTTGATTCCTGCAGCACAGCCGTATTTCTGCAGGATTTTCATCCATGCAATATAATCCTCATGGCTGTCGTCATGTTCCATCGGGAATTCCCGGGCAACCTCTGTCTGCAGCACTACCGAGGAACAGTTAATACTGTTATGCTTAAGGAGTTCCCGATAGGTAATCCTTTCCTTCACCGGGATCATACGGCCTGTGCTGCTTCCGTCAGCATTCATCAGCTCACGACCTGTAGAGCACAGCACATATCCTGTCTCCTCAAGACGCTGCAGCTGCTCCTTCAGCTTTCCTTTTTCCCACCAGTCATCAGCATCCAGAAAAGCAACATATTTTCCCTGTGCCAGCTTCACGCCTCTGTTCCTGGAACCTGCTGCCCCCATATTCTGTTTATTCCTGATATACCGAAAGTCCTCTCTGCCTTCATAGGCAGACAGGACTTCCCGTGTATGGTCTGTGGAACCGTCATCAATCACCAGAAGTTCCATCGAAACTTCCTGATCATAGGCAGAATCCACAGCCTGCTTAATATATTTCTCTCCGTTGTAAACCGGCATGATCACAGATACCAGCGGTTTATTCATGGTTATTCCTCCGTTTTGTTCTCCGAAGCTTCGGCATTTCTGCCGGAAGCCTTCAGCGCATTCACCTGTCTGTCATCTACTCCTTCAGACGTTTCCTTCTGGCAGAATATCTTGACCGTCATGAAAATCAGCTTGATATCAAGCAGAAAAGAATAGTTCTCAATGTAGAACAGATCAAGCTTTAATTTATCATAAGGAGTCGTATTATATTTTCCGTAAACCTGCGCATATCCGGTCAGTCCTGCCTTTACTTTCAGACGGTAATAAAACTCCGGAAGTTCTTTCTCATACTCATGCATGATCGCCTTACGCTCAGGCCGCGGTCCGACCAGGGACATATCTCCCTTAAATACATTGAAAAGCTGCGGCAGCTCGTCCAGATGCAGATTTCGCAGTACCCTTCCCACCGGAGTGATACGGGAATCATGCTTCGATGCCAGTCTTGCCCCGTTTTTCTCGGAATCCACACACATACTTCGAAACTTGCAGATTTTAAATGATGTACCGCCTATCGTAAGCCTGTCCTGAAAATAAAATACAGGTCCTCTGTCATATGCCTTTACCACAGCAGCTATGAGCAGCATAAGCGGCGAGGTAATGATAATACCGATACCGGAGACTACAATATCCATAAGCCTCTTTGCCACACGCTGATCCACGGATAATCCCATATTTCTGGACATCAGGAGAGGCGTATCAAAGAGATGGATACGTTCGCTTCCCATCAGAATGATATCGGAAATCTTCGGGCTCACGTAGCAGCGGACAGAATGTGCAAAGCAGAATTTCAGATAACGGTTTCTCTCCATTGACGGCAGATCCCAGATGATCACTCCGTCATAATCCCGCATCATTCTGTGGATCTCCTTCTCTCCTTTACTCACATGAACCTTACCGCTGATATCATATTTATCTTTTCTGGAATTCATCTTGTGGATCAGGTCATCTCCCGGATCGCGGTCACCATAGATGACCAGGAGCTTTCGCGCACGGTACAGACCGGAATAAATGAATCTCGATCCAAAGATCCAGATAATGATCAGCATCAGCTGTATAACCGTCATCTCAATCATCGGCCATACATTCAGAAACCACCTGTTGATCAGCGTAATTTCCAGATATTCCACAACATTGGTACACAAGAGTGCCAGTGTCAGAGAATAAAATACATCTATCCTTTTAAGGTATCCGACTTTAAGCCCTCCGTACAGTTTAGCAAACATCGCAAAAAGCAGTCCATAGATCGCTATCAGCACCCAGTTACCCTTTCGCCAGAATGGTTCATCAATCTGTCCCCTGTAAACTGTATACCACACATAGGCAAAAACCGCCATCTGTGCCAGTACCACCATGCTTGCCAGGCAGAACACGATAAATCGTTTATAATCTTCTCTCTTACTCACATGATAACCTCTGTTTCTTTCATATATGGTAATGCCGCCAGACGGCATACCGTTTGCTCTCAGAATCCTACTTATTATAACGTAAGAACTATTATACGTCCACCCGTTTTCCCAAATTGCTTCATTTCTTATTTTTTCACACTGTGTCAGATATCTCCACCGCTGTATTTCATTCCCCTGATTTCATTTTGTATATATTTAATATCCGCATATCGGCATATTAAGACAACGTTCTCCATCCTTTTGTATATAATGTATATTTTTTCGTCGAATTTACTTGGTTTGTACCGAAAATTTTACATATTTTTTTCATAAACCTATGGAAATATCTTTTAAAAAATTGTATAATGTAAATAACAAATGAAAGCGAGGGTTCACTATTATGAAACAAAATAGTATGTTGGCTATGATTCTGGCCGGCGGCCGTGGCAGTCGTCTGCATGAACTTACCAATAAAGTGGCAAAGCCAGCCGTTTCATACGGCGGTAAATATCGTATCGTAGACTTTCCTTTAAGCAACTGTGCAAACAGTGGTGTTAACGTAGTTGGTGTTCTTACACAGTATGAATCTATCCAGCTTAACAGCTATGTCGCAGCCGGCGGACGCTGGGGTCTCGATGCCAAAGACAGTGGTGTCTATGTCCTTCCTCCACGTGAGAAGGCTGATGAAAATCTGAATGTATACCGTGGAACCGCAGATGCAATTTCCCAGAATATCGACTTTATTGATAAATTTGATCCTGAATATGTTCTCATCCTTTCCGGTGACCATATTTATAAGATGAACTACGATGAGATGCTTACAGCCCATAAACAGGCAAAAGCCGACGCTACTATCGCAGTTATCGAAGTCCCGATGAAAGAAGCAAGCCGTTTCGGTATCATGAACACAGATGAGACAGGCCGTATCGTAGAGTTCGAAGAGAAGCCGGCACAGCCGAAGAGCAATCTTGCATCTATGGGTATCTATATCTTTACATGGAAGCTTCTGCGCAAGATGCTGATGGCTGATATCAAGAATCCGGATTCCAATCATGACTTCGGTAAGGATATCATCCCTACTATGCTTAACGATAATAAGACTCTTTATGCATACAAGTTCAAAGGCTACTGGAAGGATGTTGGTACAATTGATTCTCTCTGGGAAGCAAACATGGATCTGATAGGTTCCAAAAACGAACTGGATCTGGGCGATCCGTCCTGGAAGATCTATACAGAGGACGTTACTGCTCTTCCACAGTATATCAGCGCGGAAGCAGATGTTAAAGACGCATATATCACACAGGGCTGCGTTGTCCAGGGCGAAGTTAAGCATTCCGTACTCTTTACAGGAGTTAAGATTGGTGCAGGTGCGAAGATTATTGACAGTGTACTGATGCCGGGTGCTGTTGTAGAAGAGGGTGCTGTTGTTCAGCGTGCACTTGTAGCTGATGGTATCCATATCGGTAAAGGTGCCGTTGTGGGCACTGCAGACAGCGAGCACATCGAGCTTGTAGCGAAACGTGTAAAGGGGGCAGAATAATATGTATAAGGCATTTGGTATCGTAAACTCCTCAGGGAGAAATATTTATGTAGATGGTATGCAGGATTATCGCCCGATCGGCGCGTTTTCCTTCCTTGGCAGATACAGAGTCATCGACTTTCCTATCTCTAATATGACAAACAGCAATATTGACCGTATCCAGGTTTATATCAACAATAAGCCACGTTCTATCGTAGAACACCTTGGAACAGGACGTCATTACAATATCAACTCCAAGAGCGGCAGACTTCAGCTTCTCTTCTCAGAGCATACGAATGACAACGATATCTACAACACAGACATCTCCTGCTATCTGGATAATATGGAATCTCTGAGCAGAATGTCTCATCCATATGTTGTTATCGCTCCAAGCTACATGGTTTATTCGATTGATTTTAATCAGTTTATACATACACATATTGACTCCGGTGCAGATGTTACTCTGCTTTATCACTCTGTTGACAATGCAAGAGATTCTTATCTGACATGTAATGTTCTGGAACTCAACCGCCAGAAGGGTGTTGAGTCCATCGGTGCAAACCATGGTAATAAAAAGAACCAGAATATCTATATGGATACCTGCATCATGAAGACTGAACTCTTCATCAGTCTGGTAAAAGAAGCCAAGAAGCTTTCTTCCATGTACACCCTGGCAGATATCCTGAACGATAAATGCGAAACCCTGGATATCCGTGGTGTTGCACACAAGGGATACTTCGCAAGCATCACAGACTTCCCGAGTTATTTTGCAGCAAACATGGATCTGCTCGACTACAAGGCAGCTCAGGAACTGTTCCATGATAACTGGCCAATTTATACACGTACCAATGATTCCTGCCCGACTCAGTATTTTGATACAGCCGAGGTTAAGAATTCCGTAATCTCCAACGGCTGCCAGATTGAAGGAACCGTTGAGAATTCCGTAATCGGACGTGGATGTATCATCAAAAAAGGAGCTGTTGTCAAAAACAGCGTTGTACTCGCTGAGGTTACAATTGGTGAAGATGTTCACGTAGAGAATGAAGTCGTTGACAAATGGGCACGACTCATCCACAAAAAAGAAATCGTTTCTCCTGCCGACCAGCCTGGTTATATCAGAAGAGATGATACTCTGTAATCAGTGAACAGGTAAATAACTGTAAATCAGGTGAGCCCCCGGAAGCATCCGCTTCCAGGGGCTTTTTCGTTACTGTTTACTCCGTTCCCAGTAACGATGCCAAAATTCCAGTTTTCTTATCCGCCGTAAACAATTGACCTTTTCGGTCATCTACGCTATCATAATGACATCACACTTTTAAGGAGGAAATTCCAATGAAAAAATTCATGGAAGAATTCAAAGCCTTTGCCCTGCGCGGCAATGTCATGGATATGGCGATCGGTGTTATTATCGGAGGTGCTTTTTCCGGAATCGTAACCTCTCTGACCGACAACTTCATCAATCCGATTCTTAACGTACTCACAGGCGGAGCTACATACACACTCCAGGATGTATCCGGATTCGCATCCTCATTCATCTCATCCGTAGTGAACTTCATTATCATGGCCTTCATCCTATTCTGCCTGCTCAAAGCAGTAAACAAGATCACCTCCCTCGGTGCAAAAAAAGAAGAGCCAGCCGCCCCGACAACGAAAAAATGTCCGTTCTGCATGAGCGAGATTGACATCAACGCAACCCGTTGTCCACACTGCACTTCCCAGTTACCGGAAGAATAAAACAATACATTTTTCACAAACTCTTCACACTTCCCCTCTTGATTTTCATTGTTTGCGTGTTATAATACAGATGTAACAAAGATAAGAAACAGGCAACACACTCAATACTTAAAAATACTTAGCATCACCCGGTGCGCCGACTTATCGGTACGCCGGGGCACATATAAATACTCTTAAGTGTCAAGCGTGTCAGCTCAGCTGCAACAATGGAGGAAAAGTCAAATGAATACTTTAAAAGCTGAAAAAAGAACAAAGGACACAAAGGCCAAAAGATTAAGAAGAGAAGGCTACGTTACAGGTAACGTATTCGGCAGAGAAATAGAAGGTTCCATTCCTGTCAAAATTGAGAAATCCGCTGCCGAGAAGCTGCTCAAAACAAATAACAAAGGAAGTCAGATCATGTTGGATGTGGATGGTCAGTCTTATGATGCGCTGATCAAAGAGATTCAGTTCAATCCATTAAAAGGACAGGTGGATGAAATAGATTTCCAGGCACTGGTAAGCAATGAGAAAGTACACTCCGTAGCCGAGGTCGTACTTGTAAACCATGACAAGCTGGAAGCCGGTGTATTACAGCTGCATCTGGAAGAGATCTCCTTCCGCGCTCTCCCGTCAGCACTGGTAGACAAGGTTATGGTAGATGTCGGTGACATGAAAGTCGGCGATGTGATCAAAGTTAAAGACCTCGCCATCGCCCAGGACAAAGACGTAGACTTAAAGACAGACCTCGAAGCCGCTGTCGTATCCGTAGCCGCCGTCCACGTAGACCAGACTCTCGAAGCAGAAGAAGAGGCTGCTGAAGCAGAAGCGAAATAACATAATATCTCTTTTAATACTGATTCAGGTACGCTTAGGTGTACCTGAATTTTTTTGCCAAATTGCCCCTTTATTCTTTCTCTTCCTCCTGCTCCAGCAGTCTGAATGATAATTCCAGATAAAAAATCTCCTCCGGGTCGTCCAGGTCTGACTGGAGGATTTCTTTAATCCTGTCCAGTCTGTAAAGGAAGGTACTTCGATGTATGAACAGTTCCCTCGCTGCCTGAGTCGCACTCAGATGTTCTTCCAGATACACCCTCAGTGTCTCCATATACTGGGTCTGATTCTCCTCGTCATGTCTCTTCAGTTCCAGCAATCCCTCATGGCAGATCATTTTTCCCGGCAGCCTCCTGGTGGACTGCTCCAGAATATATGTCAGAGCCACCTGACTGAAATAATGGATCCACAGGTAAGGCTTCTTACGGCTTCCTACATCCAGCGCCGTCTTTGCCTGCACATACTGTCGACGCAGATTCATATGCCCTTCCATCACTCTGCTGTATCCGGCTTTCAGGTAGGTATCACGGATAAAATAGATCAGCTTGCCCGCAACTTTCTCCTGATCCATCCCCAGTCTGGTCAGGTCAAAAAACACCACGATCTCATCCTGATAAAGAAAGCTTACCGAATCCTGCAGCTTCTTCCTGATATACTGGCAGATTGCCTTCGTGGAAAGATTCTGCTGGTTCAGATATGTAATCTGCAAAACCAGGCACATATATTCATGATTCCCGCTCCATCCCAGTTCACCGAGCTTCCTGCTCACCTGAATATAATCAGCGGTTCTGTCAGACAGCACCCGGACAAAAATCTCTTCCAGTCCCCGGTCAGGTTCTTCCTCTTCCCCTTTATGAGCAAGCAGAAACTCCAGCTTCTCTGCCAGTATCTCCAGCACGCAGACAGCACCCTGTGAAATCTTTGTTCTGCACTCTGTCAGTATCAGCCTGTGGGTTGCTTTCCCATCTACAAACAGGTTCCGGTTCATAGAACGGCATCCGCTGATATGCTCCGGGAGCATCACAAAATCATGGCTTTCTGCCATCTCACGGAATGAATCATCCTGCAAAAGCACATTCATATATTCAACATTCAGTCCGTCATCCGTGTACAGCCGTGCCCTTAAAGGCAGATATTCACTGCCCGCCTCTGCCGCAAACGTAAAATCCGTTCCCACTACAGTCAGGGGATTCTGCAAAAAGTCCACCGTCACCCGAAGAAGCCGTTCCATCCCCGCATTCTCCAGCATCAGCTCATGAAGCCTTCGCTCCCACTCATCTGCCGCATCAAAGATCTCCTGCAAATCATTCATAAACCCGGCAATCTCTTCCAGATTTTCAAGTTCCGCACAGATATAAGCTCCCTTAACCTCATCTGCGTCTGTCTCCTGTTCCGCGGCATTTTTTTTCCTGCAAAAAATCCGGAAAATACCCTCCGCTTCCGAACTTAAAGATGCGCACTCTTTTGTGTTACAATTTTGTATCACATATACATGTCCTGTCCGAAATCCGGCTTCCGGTTTCGTCCCTTTTTTGTTGCTCCGGCAACACAAAAAAGGACGCAGATATCCATCTGCGCCGGATAAATTGCCCTTTTCCGGAATTTCGTATTTCTCTTTTATCTTTTCATACAAATAAACTGATGACAGCCGCAAGTCTACCGCCCTCCTGTCACATAATATGTACTCTCGAAATCTTTTTGCGTCTGAGCACTTATCATACGATAAATGTCTTCGCAACCTCCACAGCCTCAATACAATTCTCCGTATAAGCATCCGCGCCCATATCCTTCGCCAGCTGCTTCGTGACTGCACCGCCACCGACCATGATCTTAAACTTGTGCTTAGTGCTGCTTCTTTTCAGAGATTTCACTACCTGCTCCATCTCCGGAATAGAAGTACTCAGAAGTGAGGAAATACACACGATCGACACATCCGGATTCTCTTTCACTGCGCGCAGAAACTGCTTCTCCGAGATATCCACGCCCAGATCGATCACCTTAAATCCGGCACTGCGAAACATCAGCGCCACCAGATTCTTGCCAACATCATGAAGATCCCCCTCCACAGTTCCCAGAATCACAGTCCCGATATTCCGTCTGCCAAACTGCACATCCTGTTCCTCCAGAAACTCAAAACCCTTGCGCACACTTCTGGCCGCCGCCAGAATCCTGATGATATCCGCACCATTCATCTTATAGCTCTCCCCTACATTTCTCATGGCAGGAGTCATCGCCTCCTCCATGATCCTCGCAGGAGAAATATGCTGCTTCAGTGCCTCTCTCACCAGCTTCTCCGTATCCCCCGGATGTCCCTCTTCAATTGCTTTCTGTAACTGTTCAAGTACTGTCATATCCTCAAGCCATCCCTCTCCTGATTCAGTCAAAAAATCCCCCGCCTCACGGCGAAGGACTCCTTTGCATCCATTCACACTCACCAAAAGAAATATCTGCATTTTCAATACACCTATTTTATCATAGCCCGAAGCCATTTACAACGTAAAAGAACTTCCCTTTTTATCCCGATATAATCGCCGGTTATTGTCCACTTGCAGAAAGCCTGTTTCAGACACGTTCTAACAGATAACAACTTGTATACGCAATCGTACAGTCTCCATAATAATACTTCAGCCCATTCGCCTGACAGACCTGCGTTACCAGCATTCCATAAGCCTCCATCGAAGAAAAGGCCTGCTTCGGAAAACGGCACGGCGCATCCGGATAGGTACAGACCTTACATTTCGTACAGCATCCGGCACCAATTGCCAGCATATCCGGATAAAGCTCCCGCAGCTTTTTCTCAAATTCCACGAAATACTCCTTATGCCTGGCTTCCGTTTCCATCATGCCTTCCCCATCCAGAGCATCCTCCAGCTCTCCCACAGTCTGGACAATAAGCCCATACTTATACTGCCGCACCCTCGCCTCACATTCCTCAAGCGTACCGCATCCCGGCGGGCAGCTCCAGCATTTGTCATATTTATGACACGCACCGGAAGCACACATCTGGCGCACCTCCGGTTTCAGTTCAATCGTATCACAATCAAGCAACACCACATGTGAAAATCCCTGCTCCATTCCCATCTTCTCTAATTTTCCCATATCCATAGTCTCAGCTCCTTGTCTCAAATCCCAGTTCATCAATAAAATAATCCTGGAAATCAGCTGAAGCCGCCAGCTCCACGAAATCAATCTTTCTCACCAGCTCATCCATCTCCAGCATTTCCCTCTCATTCACCAGCGCAATCTTCGCACCCTCACCGGCTGCATTTCCTACAGGCTTCACCTTCTCCACAAGTGCCGCCGGCAGCAGCCCGATCTTCCCTGCGCTGACAGGATCCATATAGTTTCCAAAGGCTCCCGCAATATATACCGAACTGATTTCATTCTCCGCAATGCCAAGCCGATCCATAAGCATCCGAATCCCCGCTGCGATCGCAGCCTTCGCAAGCTGAACCTCTCCAATATCCTTCTGAGTCAGATAAACACCTCGCTCATTCCCCGCCTGCTCCGGCGGTACCAGCACAAATATCCCCGGTCTGTCCTGTCCGCTGTCCAACATACCATTCTCATCTACCAGTCCGGCGTCTACCAGACCTGCCACCAAATCGATCAGCCCGGAACCACACAGACCAACCGCCGGCTTATCTCCCACCGTCGTATAACTCCATTTCCCATCCTCATACTTCACATGATCCACAGCACCTGCCGCGCCACGCATCCCGCACTCAATCTTCGCCCCCTCAAAAGCAGGACCCGCCGCAGTAGAACAGGTCACCAGATGTTCCCGGTTACCCAGAACCATCTCACCATTTGTCCCGATATCGATCATCAGCGAAATCTCCTCCTGCAGATCCTGCCTCAATGCCAGCAGACATCCGCACGTATCCGCCCCTACATAACCCGCAATATCCGGCAGCATGATCAGCTCCGCCTTTCTCTGCACATCCAGTCCATAATCCCCGGCATTCAGCACTAATCTCTCACTCAGAGCCGGTGTATAAGGAGCGTGCACCAGCGAAGCCGGAGAAATCCCCAGAAACAGATGATGCATACAGGTATTTCCCACAATACACACCTGAAAAATATCCCTCCTGTCAACTCCCGCATCCGCAGCCAGAGCGCTCAGCATCTCATTAACTGCCTCCCGGATACACTGGCTCAGTACCTCTGTTCCGTGCTCCAGCGCATAATTCGCCCTCATGATCACATCCGCACCATACTGCGCCTGCGGATTCATCCGACTCTCCACCGCCAGAGTCCTGCCATCCGAACCATCCAGTAAATACCCTGCGATCGTAGTCGTCCCAATATCAAACGCCGCCAGACACCTCCGTC
>CAVCYJ010000010.1:0-25480 GCA_963605995.1 Holdemanella biformis
CAATGTGCTATACTAACCAAGGTGAATTTAGCCCATGTTCAGGGACTGGACACTCCGACCATCTCTTAATATGCGGCGGTCAGTCAATAATATAAGAATACAGGAGGAAATCACAATGATTTCAAAAGAAAAGAAAGCAGCGATCATGAAAGAATATGCAAGAACTGAAGGAGATACAGGATCACCGGAAGTACAGGTAGCAGTTCTTACAGCAAGAATCCAGGAACTTACAGAGCATTTACAGAGCAACCATAAAGATCATCACTCCAGACGTGGTCTTCTGAAAATGGTAGGTCAGAGACGTGGGCTGTTAGCTTACCTGAAGAAAACAGACATCGAAAGATACCGTGCACTGATTGAAAAATTAGGCTTAAGAAAATAATAGCCTTTTAGTATGCGGAAGGGGGCGGATTTCCATCCGCCTCCCTTTTTGTTATTATACAGTTATAAAAATCAACAGGCAGGATTCTTTTTACAGGAGTTATTTCCGAGACTACTGAAAAGATTATTTTTTATGAGCAAGCAGCGAAACAGATGATTTTATTCTTGACAAAAGTAGTTTTTTCAGTTGTTTCGGACTCCTGTTTTGATGTGTGAGATTTTGTGAAAGCCTGATATTTGCATATATAAGTGGATACAGGCAGATTTAATAAGAATATGAAAAAAGGAGAATGAACATATGTACAAAAGTTATTCCATGGAATTAGCCGGAAGAACCTTAACCGTAGATATCAACCGTGTTGCAAAACAGGCAAACGGCGCTGCATTAATGCACTATGGCGATACTACAGTTTTATCTACAGCAACAGCATCCAAAGAGCCAAGAGAAGGAATCGATTTCTTCCCGTTAAGCGTTGAGTACGAAGAGAAAATGTATGCAGTAGGCAAAATCCCGGGAGGATTTAACAAGAGAGAGGGAAAAGCAAGCGAGCATGCAATCCTTACTTCCCGTGTAATCGACAGACCGATGCGTCCTCTGTTCCCGAAGGACTACAGAAATGACGTAACATTAGTAAATATGGTTATGTCTGTTGATCCACAGTGCAATCCGGAGATCCCGGCTATGCTTGGTTCTTCTATCGCAACCTGCATTTCCGATATCCCGTTTGACGGCCCATGTGCAACTACACAGGTTGGTCTGATCGATGGCGAGTTTATCATCAATCCGACACTGGCACAGAAGGAAGTTTCCGAACTCCAGCTTACAGTAGCTTCCACAAGAGAGAAAGTAATCATGATCGAAGCCGGTGCAAAGGAAGTTCCGGAAGACAGAATGATCGAGGCTATTTACAAAGCTCACGAAGTAAACCAGGAAATCATTAAATTTATCGATAAGATCGTAGAAGAATGCGGCAAACCAAAACACAGCTACGAATCATGTGCTGTTCCGGAAGAACTTTTTGCAGCAATCAAAGAGATCGTACCTCCGGAAGAAATGGAAGTTGCAGTATTCTCTGACGACAAACAGACACGAGAAGAGAACATCCGTCAGGTAACAGAGAAGCTCAAAGAAGCTTTTGCTGACAACGAAGAATGGCTTGCAGTTCTGGGTGAGGCTGTATATCAGTATCAGAAGAAGACCGTACGTAAGATGATCTTAAAAGACCACAAGCGTCCGGACGGCCGTGCGATCACACAGATCCGTCCTCTGGCAGCAGAGACAGACATCATTCCGAGAGTACATGGTTCTGCCATGTTCACACGCGGACAGACACAGATCTGTACAATTACAACTCTTGCTCCTCTTGCAGAGGCACAGAGACTTGACGGACTTGATGAATTTGAAACTACAAAGAGATATATGCATCACTACAATTTCCCGTCTTACTCTGTAGGTGAGACAAAACCATCCAGAGGACCGGGACGTCGTGAAATCGGACATGGCGCACTTGCTGAGAGAGCACTGGTGCCTGTACTTCCGAGCGAAGAGGAATTCCCATATGCGATCCGTACTGTATCTGAGACATTTGAATCCAACGGTTCTACATCTCAGGCAAGTATCTGCGCATCTACAATGTCTCTGATGGCAGCAGGCGTACCGATCAAGAAACCGGTAGCCGGTATTTCCTGTGGTCTGGTAACCGGCGAGACAGATGATGACTATATCGTTCTGACAGATATCCAGGGACTTGAGGACTTCTTCGGAGATATGGACTTCAAGGTAGCCGGAACACATGAAGGTATCACAGCAATCCAGATGGACATCAAGATCCACGGACTGACAAGACCGATCGTAGAGGAAGCAATCAGACGTACAAAAGAAGCCAGAGAATATATCCTTACAGAAGTTATGGAGAAATGCATCGCAGCTCCGCGTACATCTGTAGGTGAATATGCTCCTAAGATCATCCAGATCCAGATCGACCCTCAGAAGATCGGTGATGTTGTAGGCCAGAGAGGAAAGACGATCAACACGATCATCGAGCGTACAGGCGTTAAGATCGATATCACAGATGAAGGTGCAGTATCTATCTGCGGTGTAGATCAGAAGAGCATGGACGAAGCTGCTGACATGGTTAAGATCATTGCAACTGATTTTGAAGCAGGACAGATCTTCACAGGTAAAGTTGTCAGCATCAAAGAATTTGGTGCATTCATTGAATTTGCACCGGGCAAAGAGGGAATGGTACACATTTCCAAGATCTGTAAAGAGAGAATCAACCGTGTTGAAGATGTTCTCACACTTGGCGATAAAGTTAAGGTTGTCTGCCTTGGCAAAGACAAGATGGGAAGAATCAGCTTCAGCATGAAGGATGTACCGGAAGAAGCGTAAAAATTATGAGATATCACAATATTACCAAGGACGATATGCTTAATGGTGACGGACTTCGTGTAGTGCTCTGGGTAGCGGGATGTAACCACTGCTGTCCAAAGTGCCAGAATCCTGTCACCTGGGATCCAAACGGCGGACTGCCTTTTACTCAGACAGAGCGTGAAGAAATTTTTGCGGAGCTGGATAAGGATTATGTAAGCGGAATCACATTTTCAGGTGGAGATCCCCTGCACCCGGCAAATATCACTGAGGTAACAGCCTTTGCGAAGGAAATCAGGAAAAACTATCCGGGCAAGACAATCTGGCTTTATACAGGCTTTCTCTGGGAGGAAATCTGCAAAGAAGAAATTGTGCATTACCTGGATGTCTGCGTAGACGGTGAATTTGAGGTGGACAGGAAAGAGCTTTCCCTGAAATGGAAGGGTTCTGCCAATCAGAGAGTGATCGATGTTCCAAAAACTCTTCATGAAGGAAAAGTTGTATTGCATCAATAAGGAATATACAGGCGGTTCAAGTATGCTCAGGTGTACCTGAACGGCCTGTTTTGCTAAAGAAAGGAAACGACAGATGAAAAGAATTGCGAAATTTCACAAAGTAAGCAAAGACCGCTTCACAGCAGATTGGATCGATACCTTTGCGCAGTCTCAGGAAGAGGCACAGAAGGTATACGAAGCTATCCGCCTGCCAAGGAGAGCAACAGCAGGAAGCGCAGGATATGACTTTTTTGCTCCGGCAGAATTTACCCTGAAACCGGGTGAAACAATAAAGATCCCGACAGGAATCCGCGTAGAAATGCAGCCGGAATGGGTGCTGAAATGCTATCCGAGAAGCGGACTGGGTTTCAAATACCGTCTCCAGCTCAACAACACAGTCGGCATCATTGACAGTGATTACTTCTATTCAGACAATGAAGGACATATCTTTGCAAAGATCACGAATGACACCAATGAGGACAAAACCCTTACTGTTCCGGCAGATACAGGATTTATGCAGGGGATTTTCGTAGAGTATGGGATTACGGTGGATGATGATGCCACTGAAATCCGTAATGGCGGACTGGGAAGTACGACTGCAAAATAAAGAAAAATAAGAAGAACAGTAAGTGAATATCCGTCTGACAGGGCAGAACATATGGAAAAAATGAAGATTTTTACTTTACGTTCTGCTTTTTCTCTGTTATAATACTTTGAAAACCAAAATATTTGTAATTCGTAGAATTAGAGACGCGAATATCCGCTTGACCCGAATCAGGCAGCAATAAAAGATAGGAGAAGAGTTATGATCATCGAACCAAAAGTAAGAGAATATATCTGCACAACCGCACATCCGCTGGGATGTGCAGAAAGTGTACGCAACCAGGCAGCTTATGCCTGTAAACAGGGAACAGTAAACGGAACAAAGAAAGCATTGATCATTGGATGTTCTACTGGCTACGGCCTTGCCTCCCGTATCTGCGCTCTGGAAAACTGCGGTGCAGATACGCTGGGAATTATGTTTGAACGTCAGGCAAACGGCAGAAGGACTGCAACACCGGGGTGGTACAATACAGCAGAATTTCATCGACTGGCAGCAGAGAAAGGTGCTTATGCAAAAACTGTCAACGGAGATGCTTTCTCAAAGGAAATCAAAGATAAGACAATCGAGCTGATCAAAAAGGATCTGGGAAAAGTAGATCTGGTAGTTTACAGCCTGGCGGCACCGAGACGTACAGATGCTGAGGGAAAGACATGGTCATCCTGTCTGAAAACTACAGGCGAAGCTTTCACAGAGAAGAGCCTTGATCTGCGAAATAATGAGATTACAGAAAAGACAGTAGGTCCGGCTACGGAAGAGGAAGTATTAAGCACAGTCAAAGTTATGGGCGGCGAAGACTGGGCAGAGTGGATTGATGTGCTGAAGGCTGCTGATGTACTGACTGAGAACGCAGTAACAGTTGCGTATTCCTACATCGGACCGGAGCTTACTTATCCGATTTATTACCATGGAACCATCGGAACAGCCAAACAGCATTTACAGAAAACCATGTCTGAAATCAACCAGGCACATCCGGATGTCCGTGCCGTAATCTCAGTAAATAAAGGTCTTGTGACCCAGGCAAGTGCAGCAATTCCGGTTGTGCCGCTGTATTTCGCAATCCTCTATAAAGTAATGAAAAAAGCCGGAACCCATGAAAACTGCATCCAGCAGATTGCCAGACTCTTCACACAGAAACTCTACACACCAACAGGCGTCCAGACAGATGAGAATGGCTTCATCCGTATGGACGACTATGAACTGACACCGGAGATCCAGGAGGAGGTAAAGCGATGCTGGAAGGCAGTTACGACAGATACGGTAAACGAGTATTGTGACATTGACGGCTACTGGGAAGATTTCTACCATATGTTTGGATTTCACTATAGTGATATTGACTATACGCAGGATGTGGATGCGAGTGTGGAAATTGATGGCATGGTGATGTAAACAAAACAGCAAAGCATTTTATTTATGAAAGAAGAAAGCTCTCCAGTGAAGCGTAAGTAGAGAACGTCCAGCATAATCCCAGACTTCCCTGATCTTTTACAGGGGATACACGGCCATTCTGCCGCAGGTCAAAGGCAGCAGGAAGTGCTGCGCCAGAGGCTGAAGGTGCATTACCGGTAGTTACAGAGGAGATCATATCTGAACCGCTGTCTTCGTAAGCCGGATTAAGGAGAAATCCGCGTTCTGTCAGTTCCCCGGCAGAGTAGCTTTCACTGAAAATAGCTTTATCGTCTGAGTCGGCGGCAGGAACATTTCCTGTAATTTTTCCGTTGGTAAATGCTTTGATACAGACATTTGTATTTGGCAGATAAGTGTTGAAATCTGTCCATATATCCCCATGATGGCTGATATAGCTTTCTCCGTCAGAAGCAGTGGCCCGGGAACTGGTACCGCTCAGAGGGGCTTCGAAATATGTTTTTGCACCTGTACTGCTCCATAATTTTACGACTACAGCAAAGCGGGTGCCTGCTTTTAAAGTTACAGGTCTGGCAAGATCTGCGGTATGATATCCGGCATACCTGCAGTTTCCTGAAGCGGCAGGAGAAGGAAGCTTCTGAAGGGAGTTCTGATTTTTGAAGGAAGAAACAACATAAATTTCATAGTTGTAATTATTATCATAGGTATAGAAGGAGACAGAACCAAGCTGTTCTTTCCCGGTTAATTTCTGTCCGTTTTCGGGGAAAACATTGGCACAGTACAGCTCATCATTATAGCCGAAAGCAGTGGTGGCACCTAAAGGGTCGTACTGATAGATCCGGCTGTAGGTGTTATCATCGGAAACCTTTCCAAATGCCATGGAGAACTCCTGTATACCCAGAAAGCCATCGTAATAGGAAATATAAAAATACCCATTGTCCGCAAAATTTTTTCCCCAGCTGTTTTTGCAGAGAAAAGCACCGTTGCCGGCCGGCTGGACCGGAAAGTTTTCTTTTGCATAATTATCATCCCAGCCTACAATAGCAATGGCATGTTGTGTGGATACGACAGGTGCAGAACCCGCAGGTGCCCTTCCTGCATCGTAGTCGTCGGGAAGATAGAAGGAAGTCTGATCATCAGAGTAATATTCATCAACGGAAAGATAGGATGCAGATACTGCACCGTAATCCATAACTGATTCCTTGATTGCCTGATTATCCAGGGCATTCTTTCGCTCAGGGATAAAAATGAGCTCATTTACTTTAAGTGCAGGTGTGAAAGCGTCATATGATGCGGATGAGATATTTTCGTAAGGAGCCTGCCATTCATATACAGGACCGGACCCGCGTGTAAGATAGGCGGCAGCCATGGAAAAACTGCCGCCTTCATCATAGTTACGGTCAAAACCTGTGGAAGAAGAACTGCTGCTTAACTGATAGCCCATGTGGAATTCCGAAAAATCGCAGGCATTGGGATTATCGGAATACGGATTCAGAGCCAGGGCTCTGGAATATGGTCCGTAGTAATATTTCTTACCGATAAGGACATATGCCCGAACTTTATATAGTGGATTTGCGGAGTCGGATGGTACAGGTTCATAATATTCATAATACTCATCGTCAGGTCCATTAGGCATATCTGAAATTTTACAGTATTTGCTGCCCTGGCTGTCTGCGCGGTAAATAAAGTATCCGGTGACATAAAGCTGGTGTTTCCATTTCACTGTGACACCGCCGTCCTGCTCGGTGACAGAAGTCAGATTGATCTTTGGAACTGCAGTCTGGCAGACATATCCGGTGGAACTGTAATCTCCCAGGGAAATTTTACTGCCAACCTTACGGTATGGGCGGACGGCATAATCGTAGACTGTTTTGGGAACTGCGGTCTCGTCTGTGTAATACAGTGCAGAAAATTCAATATCTGCCAGCTTTGTCCATTTGGAGATACCCTTTTTGCGGCGGTAAATACGATAGCCATCGGCACCTGGAACTTCGTCCCATATAAGATTTATGACAACATCTTTTTCTGGCTTTTGAACTGTTGGCCGTTGGAACTTTGCCGTGCCGGTCAGACCTTTAGTGTTATATTTACTGTAAACTTTCTTACCGTTCCGGAAGGTATAGGACTGCACGGTATACAGGTAGGATTTTTTGATCAGTCCGGTGCTGTCTGTATAGGATGTACGGGAAGAGGCAACTGTTGCGATTGCTTTCCATGAAGCTCCTGATTTATTCTTTTCTTTGCGTAGAATCCGGTATCCGCTGACATTCTTTACTTTTTTCCAGGTGATAGTAACCTCATGTGAGGATTTGATTTTCTTTAAGGTCGGTTTGACAGGAGTGACAGGAGTTCCTGATTCAATGTTTATGGTCATCCGGCAGGTTCCGAGAATTTCCCATGTATTGGTATCCATGATGGAAAAAGATGCTTCTGTCATGGTTCCGGCGGGATTTACGAGAGTAAAGAAATCATCTCCGGGTGTGTACAGCAGTTCGTTCTCAGTAAGGATCGCTGCCGGTGTATCCAGTTGCTGATGAAAATTACCCAGCTGGTCGAATGAAATTTTTCCTGTCTGGTCAGCACTGACTGTGCATGTATGCTGAGGGAAGAACAGGGTATCCTTCAGGACTGTGCAGCCCGTGGTATCAATGCCGACCAGAGAATTAAAGCGGCAGTCAAGGCTGGCGAGAGATGTAAGGCCGGTTATATTTAATGAGGAAAGGCTGTTGTTGCATAACTGAACAGATTCCAGTTTGCTGTTGGAGGTAAGATCCAGAGAACGGATACCTGTTCCCATACAGCTCAGTTCAGTAAGTTCCGGATTCCTGCTCAGATCCAGTTCAGCGATCTGAGGCAGATTTGTACATTTCAGACTTTTCAGCCCTGTAAAATAGGCCAGATCAGAAGAAAATAACGGAAAATCTTCGTTAAAGGAAAGAGAAGTAACTTCCTTCAGGTACTCGCGGGACAGCATATGATCGTCTGTCAGGGGATATTGCTCTTGCATCTGATGAAACAGTGCAGAGGACTTGAAATCATTTTCAAGCAGATATCCAATGTAAATGATCTGTGTACCATATTGTTCTGTGCCGGCACTGGTAAATCTGCGGCGGATTTTTACCGGGCTTAATTTATTAACAGCGGTCAGACGGTAAGAAGCATCGATCATGCCATTTTCCACTGCCGTAATATCTTCAGGCAAAGCAAACTCAGACAGATCATAATACTCTGCGGAAGTACGGATTACGTTATCGTTGCATATCAGTTCATCGAGCGGACAGCTGCGAAGATCAGGATCCGACAGCTTATTGCCGGAACAGTTCAGCTTTTTCAGCGATGAAAAACCGGAGAGCTCCAGTTTGGTGAGAAGATTATCCTGGCAGTAAAGGGTATTCAGTGATCTGGTGTCCGGCAGTTTCAGAGTCTGTATACTGTTAGAAGAACAGTCCAGGTATTTTAAACCGGAAAGACGGCTTACGTTCAAGGTATCCAGGAGATTCCCGGAACAGATAAGTTTTTCCAGTAATGGCATAGACGCAGGTTTCAGGGCGAGCAGATTACAGTTGCTGCAATCCAGTTCTTTCAGTTTGGTAAAGCGGGAGAAATCAAAATCATCCAGCAGAACAGAAGAGATGTTCAGCTTCTCCACAGAAGGACTTTTTGGAAGACTGATGGAACTGCTTCTTCCACAGCTGTTAAAGGAAATGTCAAGCTCCTTCAGCTTTTTGCAGGAGGAGAGATCCAGACTGAGCAGATTGTTGTGGGAGCAGTTCAGAGATTTCAGAACTGTGTTGGCTGATACATCGAGAAACAGAAGTTCGTTGTCTGAGCAGTTCAGAATCTCCAGATTATAAAAATATTCAATACCTTCCAGAGAGTCAACTGACATGGAAGGGATGCTGATTTCTGTACATACGGAGATTTCTTCATCGGAGAGAAGCCCGTCGTGGTCTGTATCAAGGTTTTCGGAAATCCATTTTCGGAAAACAGAGTCTGCAAATCCGCTGTCAGCAGTGATCGGAATAGAATTTTCGGACGATTTGTGTGCGGGGGCTGTCTGAAAGGAATCGTTGTCCGGAGAAATATCCGGATCCTCGCTTTCACCGGAAGAAAAATCAGGTGCCAGAATAATTCCGTCTGAAAATGCCGGATCATCGGATGTTTCATCAGAGAATGCCCAGGGTGTCTGAATACTGGTAAGAGTCAGAAGTGAGCATAGAGTAAAAGCCAGAATTTTTTTCTTTTTCATTATGTGATCCCTCCCTGTTTTGAATATTCCGGTTTATATTCCGGGTTTTATATTTATATCAGTATACGGCCGAAACAGGGAGAGGTCTATTAACCATTGGTTAGAAATTATGTTACTGATCAGTGGAAGAAATAAGGTAACTGTTCAGTACCTTCACAGTTACGAAATAAGTTCTATCAGCCGCTTCCTTTTGGTGCGTGTATCACCGTTGATCATCAGTTTGGAATAAATCTGGTTGATATATTGTTTCACGGTGCCTTCAGAGAGAAACAGCTTTTCGGCAATTTCGCGGTTGCTCAGACGGTCGACGATCAGGCCGACGATTTCTGTTTCTCTGCTGTTCAGGACTTTGAAAATCTCAGGCTGTGAACTGCGGCTCGACAGGCAGATACAGTACTGTTCATAAGCTGAGCCAATGGAAATGATCTGACTTATGAATGGATCTGATGACATGGCATTCATATGATCCAGCAGGCTTTTCAGATATCTGTAATTTTCTGCAAAAGGAATCAGAAAGCCGTCAGGCAGAGCGTTTTTCAGTGCCTGCTGCAGAAGTAAACGTGCATCATGATGTCTGGAGAGCATTTCGTAAGCGGCAGCGGTCTGGATCTGAATGTGGAGGGAAACAAGTGCATAATGCGTTTTTTCACATGTTTCCAGAAGCTTCTCACTTCTGCCGATGACCTTTGCATACATTTTCTGTGAAAGAAAAACCTGATTTTCAATCATTTCCATCATAGGTCTGCATGGAGCAAGGAAACTGACCGTAGAAAGCAGGTGATCTCTGAATAATGAGGGAATCTTTTCAGGCATTCCGATCAGAGCATAATAATATGCACAGGTGCTGTCATGGATATTCAGCCACATCATATCGTGGAGGGCAAGAAGTTCCCTGCGTTTGATTTCAGGATTTTTATCCGATGGGACGTTTTCCGAAAAAAGGGAGAGCCTTGCCTTCAGAAAATCGCAGCAGAGGGAAATATTCTGCTGACCATTGGATGCGATGGTGGAATAAGCCTGTTCAAGCAGGATATGGGCATCAGAGAAATTTCCCTGTGAAAATGCTGCCTCGGCAGCCATAAGTAATTCGGCACCCTGTCCGTGTCCCTGGGTGATGCGGTAGTAGTGAGGCATACAATCCTTCATGGCTGCAAGCTCTGTGTCCAGTGCTCCGGGGTCACGGTGGAACATCATCAGTACGGAAGGAGAGCCAAAAGTCCAGCTTCCTTCATTGCGGATACTGATCGCGGGTCTGGACATTTTTTTGCCCGCGCAGCGGTGAAGAGCACTCATTCTGGTGATGTCATTATACATCAGAAAGCTCATAATAAGATCGCATTCTCCGGAAAGATTGTCCTTTTCTTCTTCAGAAAAATCGGTATGTTCGGCGATAGCCTCTGTCAGAAGCTGTTTCAGCTCCAGCATTTTCGGAATCTGATGCCAGGTAAACATACGGCGCATTAAGACGAGAAGTGCCAGCGGTCTGTTTTTTTGCACCTCTTTTGGACAGGCACCGAGAAATGTAAGGACTTTTTCGGAGGAAAGAGCGGCAAGATGAATTCCGGCATCTTTCTGGATCACGGCAAGAGCGGCATCATAATTAAAAGCTCTTTCATAGGCGGAGAGTGCGTGGAGAAACTGACCGCCGGCCTCATACCATTGTCCATAACGGTTTTGGTAAGTGATCTGTTTCTTTTCGGAAAGTCTCGAAAAATTGCGCTGGGCACATTCCTTCATCATATGATGAAAACGAAAACGCTTACTGTCCGGAAGACGGGTTACGAAAGCATTCTGACTGGTCACAGATGCAAGGATTTGTTCAGTCTCGGGATTTTCTGTAATAAAAGCTGCCATCTTCACAGAGAATTCATCTGCAAGTCCCATAACAGCAAGAAATTCCTGCTGCTCTGTGGGAAGAGGCATGATCATTGCAGCAGAGAACATTTCATAAATATCTGAATGATGGTCAGCAAGCCGTCCACTCTCCGAAAAAGCACAGAGGTTCAGGTAGACAGCAGAAAACCAGCCTTCGCTGGAATGAAAAAGTTCATTCAGCTGGGTTTCAGTGAGAGTTGTACCGCAGCGCTGAGCATAGACAGAAAGTTCCCTGCGGTTCAGAGACAGATCGTGGACATCAATGAAGTGCAGCCTTTTTCCGAGGCGCAGGATTTCCCTTCCTGTCATAAAGTTGTTTCTTCCTGCGATGATCAGGTGTACATTCTCGGGAAGTCTGTTTGCAAGAGCACAGATAAAATCTGTGACATGGTCTTCCTTTAGCAGATGAAAATCATCAATAAAAATGTAGTAATTTTCAGGACCGCTCAGGGAATAACAGAGTTCATCAGCCAGAAGACCTGCACCTGCAGTATCGGAAGGGCAGGCATAGTCATTCAGAAAATTAAGTCCTGCGAAGGAAAAAGCCCGCTGAACACTCTGCCAGAAAATGGACAGATTATCAGAATAAATACTGATACGGATCACAAAATCCTTTTCGGAGCAGTTCTGTCTGCTGAGGTACCAGTTGATGGCGGTTGTTTTTCCATAACCCATAGGAGCGATCACTGCAGTCAGGGTGGAATGTGATACCGGCTTCAGACATTCCAGCAGACGCTCGGATATATAGATTGTACGAAGTTTAAATTTTTTTACAGGCATCGTTTCGAACCTCTTTTAACATTTACATTCTCTGATATCAGGAGAGGATATCTTTTACCTATTTTAACATATAAATTGTCAGAAGGAAATGGAAGGGATTGCAGAAAAGTTTATAAAAATTCTGTTGACCATATTCTGAACTTCGGTTAGACTGGAAACAGGTAGCAGTTATTCAGTTATGAGTGTATAAGGGAGATAAGATAGATGATAAAATTACAGCTTCGCGAGAACTGGCAGCTATGTGATATCAGGGAACTGGACTGGATTCCGGCGCAGGTGCCGGGAGATATTTATGCGGCACTTCTTCAGGCTGAAAAGATGTCTGACCCATTCTTTGGGGATAATGAATATCAGGCGAAAGCACTGATGGAGAAGGATTACGAATACAGAACGGTATTTACTTATGAAAAAGAGCAGTTTAAAGACTGTCAGGAAGTAATCCTGAGATTTGACGGGATTGATACGATCGCAGATATTTACCTGAATGGATGTTGTCTGGGGAAAGTCGACAACATGCACAGGATCTGGGAATTTCCGGTGAGTGAATTACTGGAAGAGGGGAAGAATACGTTGCGTGTCATTATCCGCTCCCCGCTGAAATTTATGGAAGCGGCATTTCAGAAATATAAGAACAGAGGAAATGAGGATACGGTTGAAGGCTTCATGCATCTGCGGAAAGCTCATTATATGTCCGGCTGGGACTGGGGTGCATGCCTGCCGGATGGAGGGATCTTCCGTCCTGTAACACTGCTGGGAATCGAGTCAGCCAGACTGGACAGCGTTTATATCCGTCAGGTACATGAGGATGGCAATGTTCTGCTGATTCCTGAAGTAGATGTAGAAACTGTAGATGATGAAGAAACAGAAGACGAGAATGCAGATATTCTTACATATGAGGTGACTGTAACCGCACCGGATGGAACAAAAACGACATGGGATGACTGCCCGGACGAGATCAGGATTGAAAATCCGCAGCTCTGGTGGCCGAATGGATTAGGCGCGCAGCCGTTATATCAGGTACAGGTGGATCTGAAATCAGGAGATAAGGTTGTTGATACCTGGTGCAGAAAGGTCGGACTTCGCACATTGACGATGCATATAGAGAAGGATGAGTGGGGCGAGAGTTTTGCACACGAAGTCAACGGTCATCAGGTATTTGCCATGGGTGCTGATTACATTCCGGAGGATAATCTGCTGCAGAGGACATCAAAAGAGCGTACCAGAGAGCTTCTTCTTCAGTGTAAGAGAGCTAACTTCAATACTATCCGTGTCTGGGGCGGTGGCTATTATCCGGAGGACTGGTTCTTTGATCTCTGCGATGAACTGGGACTGATGGTGTGGCAGGATTTTATGTTTGCGTGCTCTGTCTACGAGCTGACACCGGAGTTTGAGGCAAATATCCGTCAGGAATTTATTGATAATATCAAACGTCTCCGTCATCATGCATCACTGGCACTGTGGTGCGGAAATAATGAGATGGAAATGTTTGTAAAAGAGGGAACCTGGGTGACGAAACCGACAGAGGTGAGAGATTATCTGTTTATGTATGAGCGTATCATTCCGGAAGTGCTCAGGGAGTATGATCCGGATACTTTCTACTGGCCGGCAAGCCCGTCATCAGGCGGCTCCTTTGATGAACCGAATGCTCCGAATCGCGGGGATGTGCATTATTGGGAAGTATGGCACGGCAACAAGCCGTTCTCAGAATACCGCAAGTATTTCTTCCGCTATGCATCTGAGTTTGGTTTCCAGTCATTTCCGTCAGTGAAAACACTTGAAACTGTGACAGATGATCCGAGAGAGCTGAACCCATTTTCCTATGTAATGGAGAAACACCAGAGAAACTACGGAGGAAATGGCAAAATTGCCAAATATATGCAGGCAGCATACCGCTATCCTGAGAATTTCAGCGATTTTGTCTATGCATCCCAGCTTCTTCAGGCAGATGGGATCCGTTATGGCGTTGAGCATTACCGCAGAAACCGCGGGCGCTGCATGGGCGCGATCTACTGGCAGTTAAATGACTGCTGGCCTGTGATTTCCTGGTCATCCATTGATTACTGCGGACGCTGGAAGGCACTTCATTATTATGCAAAGAGATTCTTTGCACCGGTGATGCTTTCCTGTGAAGAACAGAACTGGATGACAGCAGAAGCGGATATGAACCGCCAGCATTTTGAATTTGAGAAATCTATCCGTCTGAATGTGACAAATGAAACTCTGGAAGCTCACAGAGTTCTGGTAAAATATGCAGTGCGCAATGCAAAGGCAGAGATCCTGCATCAGGAAGAACAGTGGGTAGAAGTTCCGGCACTTTCAAGTGTATGGCTGGATAAAGCAGAACTTCCGGAGATTGACTGCTTTCATGAGTATGTAAGCTATGAAGCCTGGGAAAATGAGCAGGTCATTTCTCAGGGAACTGTGATCTTCTCTTATCCGAAATATTTCCGCTATCTGGATCCGAAGCTGACAGTGAACGTCGATGAAGATGAAATTGTTGTTAAAGCAGAAGCTTATGCAAAGAGCGTTGAGATTCTGAATGAGAATGAAGACCTGATCCTGGAAGATAATTATTTTGATATGAACGCAGGAGAGCGCAGAGTGAAAATCCTAAATGGAACACCGGGGGAATTAAAGGTGCGCAGTGTGTTTGATATCTGATGACATTTAGTACTGGTATAAAAAACGTATGGACGACTGATGTTCATACGTTTTTTATTGAAATCACGGAATACATGATGTTATTTGTTCGGTTTTTGCATGGGCAATGTGCAAATATAAGAACTTTCGTGGAAGACAACGCAGAGCTGAAAAATAGCCCCACACTGTGAGACTGCGAGAGGCGAAACTCCTCTTGCTTACTCGGCTGAGAGGAGGCTGCTCAACTAATGGTTAGCCTCCTGCTCGATATCGTGGAAAATTACTCCGTAATGTTCCTGTGATACAAAAACTTTTCGGACTGGATTCTTTTTATATATTTTAAGAAAATGTGTGGTGTGCCTGAGAAAATAATGATAAAATGGTTATAAATGATATAACATTTACGCGCGGGCAGATATAGAAGAGGCAGAAAGAAGTAAGGGCGTTCAGAAGAATAAAGGGAATAAAAGAAAGGGTAAAAGTATGAATTCAGACAAAACGTTTATGTATGAGACAATTTATAATGACCTGTTGGACGGCATCAGAGATGGAACATATCCGCCAGGCAGCAGGATTCCGTCTGAAAAAGAACTTGCAGGGCAATATGGGGTCAGCAGGATCACCAGCAAGAAAGCACTGGAGCTTCTGGCTGAAAAAAAGATAATCTCCAGAATGCCAGGACGGGGATCTTTTGTACTGGAAACAGCGGTGAAGCCGACAACTGTGCATGCCGGCACACTTCAGATACCGGAAAACGGGACGCAGACTACAGATGCATGGCAGGCTGGCAGGACTATCGGAGTGATCCTGGACAGTTTCGACAGTGATTATGGTGTGAATTATCTGCGGAGTATGGAACGGGAGTGCAGTAAGAGAGGAATCAATATGCTGCTGAAATGTACATACGGAAGCATTGAGGCGGAGAATAAGGCGATTAAAAGCTGCATAGAGATCGGCGCACAGGGACTGATCATCATGTGTGCTCAGAATGAAACCTATAACACTACCATTGTGAAACTGGCACTGGAAAAATTTCCTGTAGTCCTGATCGACAGAAAGATGCAGGGATTGTCGATTCCATGTATTGCAACAGACAACCACAGCGCGTCCAGAGAACTGACAGAAATCCTTATCGACCGGGGGCACAAGCAGCTGGCATTTGTTACTCATGCATCTATGGGGACATCTACGATCAAAAACCGCTATGAAGGATTTGTGGAAGGAATTATGAAAGACGCAGGTATCAACGGATGTGTTCTGGAGATTCCGGGATATAATCCCACTCCCGGAAATTCTCCAAGTGGAAAAGCGTCTTATGATGCGGATGGATTCAGGAAACTGCTGATGGAACATAAAGAATATACAGGTTATCTGTGCATAGAAGCGAGACTATGTTATTTGTTGCGAAAGGCAATGAAAGAGACTGGCATTGCAGGAGAGATTGTATCTTTTGACGGAACGGGAGATATGGAGCATGAGAATGTGGTTGCATATGTGAAACAGGATGAAAGAGCAATGGGAAGTAAGGCGGTGGATATTTTGGAGAAGATAATCCAGGGAGAAAGAATCTATGAGGATGTCTGCGTTCCGTACAGGATCGTTGAATTGAAATGATATATAAATGATATGTGCACTGTTTATAAAAACAAAGGCGATTTTATGTTGAAAACATGGAAACACACATAGGATTCGGTTTCGTATTGACAAGTTATGGTTTAAATGCTATATTCTATATATCAGCAAACGACATATATCGCAATATGATATAAATGATATAACATATTGTAGAGATGTATTAAGGAGGAAAAAAGATGAAACGTAAAATCGCAGCAGTGGCACTTTGTGCAGTTATGGTGAGTTCTATGGCAGCTCCGGCAGTTTCTGTAAAAGCAGCAGACAAGGAAAAAATTGTTGTAGCATACAAAGACAGTGACAGCACAGGCGCCAAATACATGGAAGAGTGGATCAACAACACTTATGAAAACTGGGCAGATAAAGATAAAGTAGAACTGGAACTTCAGCCGATCGTAGCAAACGACAGCGATTATGCTACAAAGATCCAGGTAGAAATGCAGGATAAAGATACCTGCCCGGATATTTTCTTTGAAGATACTTTCCAGTTGAATACAGACGTTGCAGCAGGCTATGTAGCAGACATCACAGATAAAGTAAACAGCTGGGATGAATGGGACAGCAACTTTATCGAATCATTAAAAGAAGGTACCAAAGGTAGCGATGGACAGACATATGCAGTACCTGTAAGTACAGATGTCCGTGGATTATGGTATAACAAGGATGTTATGGAAAAAGCCGGCCTGGGAAGAGACTGGCAGCCGGAATCCTGGCAGGACATTCTTGATGCGTGTGCGGCTATCAAAGAAAAATGCGGCGATGATGTAGTTCCAATCTGGTTTGCGTGCAGCAATACAGAAGCAGAAGCTACAAGCATGAATACATTTGAAATGCTTCTTTACGGAACAGGTGAAACACTGGTAGATGAGTCTACAGGTGTATGGAATGTCTCGGGTCAGGGAATCAAAGATGCACTGGAATTCATCAAAACATGCAAAGATGAAGGATATATCGGAACACTCTCAGAAGTATTTGATGCAAGTGACTGGGAATATGCAAACCAGTATATGTCTACTGCAAAACTTGGTATGTACTTAAACGGAAGCTGGGGATATGCAGACTATCTGGAAGACAGAAGCTATCCGATGGAAGGATACTCTGATGATACTCTGACAGATGCTCTTGGATTTGCAGAAATGCCGAAGCAGAACGGTGGCGGATATGTAACAATGTCAGGCGGCTGGAGCTGGGCGATCGCAAACAACTCTGACAACCAGGACGAGGCATTCAGCTTTATTACAGAAATGATGAAATCTGATAATTACATCACATATCTGACAGGAAGCGGAAACCTTGCTACTAAATCAGGTATGGATGCTTACGATGAATACAAATCCAAACTGTATGTAGACGAAGCAACAGCAATGTCTGAAAATGCATACTTCAGACCACACAACGAAAACTACTCCAAAGTTTCTTCCTACATCTATGAAATGGTAGATACGATCGTAAGAAACGATACAGATGTTGACAGTGCAATGTCTGATTTCAAAAACAGCGTTAGCTCAGTTGTAGGGGAAGACCACGTAGAATAAGACTGAAAAAGATTTCTGCAAAGAGCTGCAAGATAGCAAAATAACTAAAAGGCGGCCATCAGTGCCGCCTTTTTTTACAGGGAGAAATTAAAATGGCAAAAGGAAATAAGAAATATTTATATCTGCTTCCTGCACTGCTGATAATGGCTTTTTTCTTTGTATGGCCGATTATCCTCACAGTGTACTATTCATTTACGAACCTGACATTGACAGGAAGCGCTGCTGCGAATCAGGCATTCGTAGGATTCAGCAACTATAAGAGAATGTTTTCGGATTCGGCTGTGGGAAAGAGCATTATGTCAACGATCTTCTTCGTTATCTTTTCTGTGGTAGGACAGACTGTTCTGGGATTTATCATCGCGCTTCTGATGAAAGAGAAGAACAAAACTTTTCGTAAGATAGTTGGTTCTATTGTACTGGCAGGATGGGTTATGCCGGAAATGGTAGCGGCACTCTGTGCTTACACTTTCTATACAGACAAAGGTACTTTGAATGCGATTTTGGGAATGGTTGGAATTGACAGGATATCCTGGCTGTTTTCCCATCCGCTTCTTACAGTTGTGCTGGCAAATATCTGGCATGGAACAGCTTTCTCTATGATGGTATATCAGTCAGCACTTGACAATGTTTCCGGAGATGTGGAAGAATCTGCGAAAATCGATGGAGCAGGCAAACTCCAGAATCTGTTTTATATCACGATCCCGATCATCAAGGATACAGTTCTTACCAATACAATGCTGATCACTTTATCTACATTGGGTACCTTTGGTATGGTTTATTCAATGACGGGAACAACAGTACAGACACTTCCGATCTTTATGTATATCCGTGCATTTAAGAATTATGAGCTTGGATATGGTACAGCGATTTCTATGCTGATTCTTCTGATCGGTGTTATTTTCAGCCTGTTCTATATCAGATTACAGAAGAAACAGATGGGAGATTAAATTATGAGAGAAAAAAGGGAAAAGGCAGTTGCATATATTATCCTTGTAATACTTGCCATTGTTTTTGCGCTGCCTCTTGCATGGGTAATACTTGCATCTCTGGATAAGAATGCATCACTGGCGGCAAGCCTGCCGAATATGACGCTTGGAAATTATCGTTCTATTTTGATGAAATCCACAAATCTTCGCTCATTTGCCAATGGTCTTCTGATCGCGTTGGGAACTTCAATCCTGGTGGTCGTTTTTTCGGGACTGGCATCATATGCATTGTCAAGATATGAGATGAAACATAAAAAGCTGTTTATGCTGACAATCCTTTTTATGAATTCGCTTCCCGTAACTACCATTATGGTACCTGTATTTAAGATTTTTGTAAGCGTAGGTCTTTACAACAAGTTATGGGGTATTGTATTCTTTATGACAGCATCTTCCATGCCATATGCGATCTGGATGATGAAGAACTTTATGGATTCTGTTCCGATTTCACTTGAGGAAGCAGCATGGATTGACGGATGTTCCAGATTTCAGGGGATTTTCAAAGTAATTCTGCCTTTGATGCTTCCTGGTGTATGTACAGTGGGTATCTATACATTTTCCGGATGCTGGGGTAATTTCTTTGTTCCGTTTATCCTGCTGTCAGCAAGTGAAAAATATCCGGCTTCCGTAATGCTGTATCAGTTCTTCAGTCAGCATTCTGTAGCTTACGGTGAACTTGCAGCATACTCAGTTATTTATACATTACCATCCATTATCCTTTATGTGATCACTCAGAAGTGGATGTCAAAAGGCTTCAGTCTGTCAGGTGCAGATAAGGGCTGATAAAATAAATTAGAAATGGAAGACTAAATATGACAAGCGGATATAAAACAATAGATGCAATGATCGGAACAGTAAAAGAGAAATTCGGAAAAGAACATAAAATATCTGTAATGTTTGAAAAGTGTATTTCTAATACACTTTCCACTACGATTAAGACACTGGATGACGGTTCTGTATTTGTGATCACGGGGGATATCCCGGCTATGTGGCTGAGAGATTCCAGCTGTCAGCTACGGCCTTTTCTCCTCTTTGCGAAAGAGGAGCCGGAAATTTTGAATATGATCACGGGTCTGATCCGTAAACAGGCAGAATGTATACTGATAGATGCCTATGCGAATGCCTTTAATGAAAGTGCCAACGGGAATGGATTTCAGGATGACCGCACAGAAATGAAACCGGAATTGTGGGAGAGAAAGTATGAAATTGATTCTCTCTGTTATCCAATGCAGCTTTCTTATCTTCTGTGGAAGAATACAGGGAGTACAGAACATTTTACAGAAAACTGGCTGAAAGCTGCCAGACGTGTGGTTGAAGTGTTTAAGACCGAACAGAACCATGAAGAAAATTCTGCATATTACTTCGAGCGTCGAAACTGTATTTATACAGATACTCTTTCCAGGGAAGGAAAAGGTGCTCTGGTAAAGAAAAATATCGGCCTTACATGGTCTGGTTTCCGGCCGAGCGACGATGCCTGCATTTACGGTTACCTGATTCCTTCCAATATGCTGGCATCTGTAGTGATGGATAACCTCAGAGAAATTGCAGAGGAAATTTATAAAGACCGGGAACTGGCAAAGACAGCCGGAGATCTTTCAGCGGAAATCCGTGAAGCAGTGGAAAAATATGCTATTGTAGCTGGAGAAGAGACAGAGTTTTATGCTTACGAAGTGGATGGGTTCGGACAGTACAATGTTATGGATGATGCGAATCTGCCGAGTCTTCTGTCCATGCCGTATATCGGGTATTGTAAAAAAGAGAATGAACGTTATCAGAATACAAGGAAAATAGTATTAAGTGAGAGAAATCCATATTATTTTCCGGGCAGGGTACTTACGGGAATTGGAAGCCCGCATACCCGTACACGTTATGTGTGGAGCATGGCTTTGTGTATGCAGGGAATCACTTCCGACAGCAAAGAAGAGAAAGAAACAATTTTTAAAATGCTGGAGAACAGCGACGGTGGTACTAATCTTATGCATGAGTCTATTTTTGCAGACGATGATACCAGATATACAAGACCATGGTTTTCGTGGGCGAATTCCGTATTCTGTGAATTTGTGATGGATTATCTGGGATACTCTGTGAAATTACATTAAGCGCCAGCTGGGAGGACAGGACATATGTTTTTGATGAAGGAACGTGTATTTAAACTGATCGATTCCATTAAAGATATGATTTACAGTCAGAGATATCCGGTAACCGAATATCGGATGATCCATTCTGAGAAAGAATCAATCGATATTCCGGAAATTGCCGACGATATGTGGAGCAAGATCGAATCAAGAGATATCTGGGGTGGAAACGGGGAATATTTTTATTTCAAAACAACCCTGACTATGCCGCGGGAATGTGAAGGAAAAAAGGTAACTTATGAGCTGCGTACCGGACGTGAGGGTGAATGGGATGCAGTCAATCCTCAGTTTATGGTCTACATAAACGGAGAACGAAGAATGGGAATGGATGTAAATCATCGAGAAGTAGTTCTGACAGAAAACGCAGTGCCGGGTGAAACATTTGAGATTCTCTTGTCTGCGTATACAGGTGACAATAACTTTTCTCTTCATCTGGACTCTGAATTTAAGGTTCTGGAACCTTCTGTGGAAAAATATTACTATGATCTTCTGGTTCCATATGAAGTTGCCAGACTTCTCAGGGAAGACAGCCGTGACCGGAGAGTGATCCTTCAGAGCCTGAATGATTCTCTGAACTTTGTGGATTTAAGGCAGATTTATTCTCCGGAATTTTTTGAAAGTGTAGAAAAGGCGGATCAGTATCTGCAGAAGGAATTTTATGAGAAGTACTGCGGAAACAGTGACAGCACTGTTTACTGTGTGGGTCATACCCATATTGATGTGGCGTGGCTGTGGACATTGCGCACTACTCAGGATAAGGCAGTAAGAAGCTTTTCTACAGTGATCGAGCTGATGAAACAGTATCCGGAATATAAATTTATGTCCAGTCAGCCGCAGCTTTACCTTTATGTAAAGGAAAACGCCCCGGATCTTTATGAGGAGATAAAAAAGAGAGTTGCAGAAGGACGCTGGGAAACAGAGGGTGGAATGTATGTAGAGGCAGACTGCAATTTGAGTTCAGGCGAAGCTTTGATAAGACAGTTCCTCTATGGAATCCGCTTCTTTGAAAAAGAATTCGGAGTAAGAAATGAAATCCTGTGGCTTCCGGATGTATTTGGATATTCTGCTGCATTACCGCAGATCATGGATAAGTGCGGTATCAAATATTTTATGACTACGAAGATCAGTTGGAACGAAGTAAATAAAATGCCATATGATACTTTTATGTGGGAAGGCATTGACGGAACAGAAATTCTGACACACTTTATCCCGACCAGAGATTATGGTGTGGCTGCGAAAGAGGGCAGTACAGAAACAGAGCATTTTACTACATATAATGGAATCCTGAATGCGTCCCAGGTTATGGGGGGATGGCAGCGTTACAGCCAGAAGAACTTAAATGATGAAGTGCTGATGTCCTACGGACACGGAGATGGAGGCGGCGGAGTTACTAAGGAAATGCTGGAAATGCAGCGCAGACTTGCCAGGGGAATCCCGGGAAGCCCCAAAACTGTACCTTCTACTTCTCTGGAATTTTTCAGGACACTTGAAAAGAATGTGCAGGGCCGAAAAGAACTTCCCAAATGGGTTGGAGAGCTTTATCTGGAATATCACAGAGGAACTTACACTTCAATGGCGAGAAACAAAAAATGGAACCGTCAGGCAGAGTTTGCGTGTGAAAATACAGAGTTGTTTAATGTGATGTCAGGTCTGGAAACAGGAAATCCATATCCGGGAGAAAGACTGTATGAAGTATGGAAGGTTCTTATGAGAAACCAGTTCCATGATATCCTGCCGGGAAGCAGTATCAGACAGGTCTATGAGGATTCAAAAGATGAATACAGACATATTTTTGACGAAACAGAAGATATGTCACATTCTGCTTTGAAGTCTATAACAGACGCTGTGGATGCAGCCAGAGGAACACTGGTAGTTTACAATCCTACAAGTGAACAGGCTCCGGCGCCGGTTTATCTGCCAAAAAGCAGCCGGTGGGAGGCATTGGAACGTAATGGCAGGATCATTCCGGTTCAGCATACGGAAGAAGGAGATCTGGCAATCCTGGATGAAATACCATCCAAAGGATACTGTACTTATATCGGTATGACAGATGCACCGAAAAAAGAAAATACAATGACAGTTACCGAACATGGTGCGGAGACGAAATATTTTATTGTAGAATTAAATAAAAAAGGACAATTCAGCCGCATTTATGATAAGATACAGAAGAGGGAAATTCTTCCGGAAGGTGAATGTGCAAATGTGATCATGAGCTATGAAGACCGTCCGCATAATTTTGATGCATGGGATATCAATAATTATTATACAGAGAAATCCTGGCCTGTAGATGATGTACGGAATATTACAGTAACAGAAAACGGACCTGTACGTGGCTGCATCCGCGTAGAACGTAAATATCTGGATTCTGTCATTGTACAGTATCTGTATTTCTATCCGGAACTGTACAGAATCGATATCCGCAATGAAATTGACTGGAAAGAAAAGCAGATTCTTCTGCGCGATTACATTCCGGTAGATATCCATGCTGCAGAGGCAACTTATGAGATCCAGTATGGAAATGTAACACGCCCGACTCATTACAATACATCATGGGATTTTGCAAGATTTGAGGTATGTGCGCATAAATGGATTGACATCAGCGAAAATGGATATGGAATCAGCATATTGAATGACTGCAAATACGGATGTGATATCCATAATGGAAAAATCGGACTTACCATGCTGAAGTCAGCAGTATATCCAAATCCGGATGCCGATAAAGAGCATCACAGCTTCACCTGGTCTATTGCACCTCATGAAGACGGATGGAGAGAGGGAAATACAGTTGCCAAAGCTTATATCCTTAATAATCCTTATCAGGTGGATATAAAAGAGAATGAAGGAGGAAATCTGCCGGCAGATTATTCTTTTGTACAGTCGGATAAAGAGAATATAGTAATTGAAGCGGTAAAGAAAGCAGAAGACAGTGATGAGGTAATTGTTCGTCTGTATGAATGCTACAACAGACGTGAAGAAACCATGCTGACTTTTGCTCATCCTGTGAAGCGTGCAGTTATCTGCAATATGCTGGAGGAAGAAGTGACAGAAATACCTTGCTGTGTGAAAAATAAGGTGCCGGTACAAATGAAACCTTATGAAATTGTAACGATAAAGGTAACTATTCAGTAGTTTGTTATTCCGAGACATACAAGTCAAAATCCCATCGCCGCAGGCGATCTGCAATGGATTTTGACTCGTAACTGTGAAGGTACTGAACATTTATCAATGAAGATTGAATTTTGAGGAGTCAACAGGAATATGGAAAACACGAACAAAAAATATCAGATTGACACAGAAGAAAATAAAAAATTCCTGAAAGATCTGCGAAAAGATCTGCTGGAGTTTGGAAAAAAGTTCTTATCGCCGGGAGGCAGCTCTTATTTTCTCGGGGATGACGGAACTCCATGGAAGGACAGAAACAGAGAAACCTGGATCACCTGCCGTATGGCTCATGTGTACAGCATGGGAACTATGCTTGGGGACAAAGACAGCCCCGCACTGGTGCATGGCGCGATAAAGGGCTTGCTGGGAGAACTTAAAGACTGCGAGAACGGAGGCTGGTATCCGGGACTTACACCGGATAATAAAATTCTCCCGGACAAGCAGTGCTATGCACACGCGTTCGTGCTTCTGGCGGCATCCTCAGCATTGCTGGCAGGAGAGGAGAATGCCGGAGAACTGCTCAAAGAAGCGCTGGAGTTATTTGACAGACGATTCTGGGATGAAGAACAGGGACTTACTTTTGACACCTGGAATACAGAATTTACGGTTCTGGATGATTATCGCGGACTTAATGCAAATATGCATACAGTAGAGGCATTTCTGGCAGTGGCAGATGCCACAGGGGAAGAAAAATACAGAGTCCGTGCAGGAAGGATCATAGATCATGTGATCGAGTGGGCGTCTGCAAATAACTGGAGAATACCGGAGCATTTTACAAAAGAATGGAAGGCTGATCTCGACTGTAATAAGGAACAGCCGGCAGACCGTTTCAAACCTTATGGAGCAACACCGGGACACGGAATTGAATGGGCGAGACTGATCGTTCAGTGGGCATATTCTGATTATAAAGAAGATCAGGAAGCTGCCGCGCCATATTTAACAGCGGCAGAAAAGCTTTATAACAGGGCAATCGAGGATGCATGGAATGTAGATGGAAATCCGGGAATCGTATATACGACAGACTGGAACGGAAAACCTGTTGTGCGTGACAGAATGCACTGGACACTGGCGGAAGCGATCAATACCTCTGCTGTTTTGTGGCATATCACCGGGAAAGAAAAATATGCCGGAGATTATGAAGAGTTTATGCAGTATCTGGATGAAAAGGTGCTGGATCATGTGAATGGTTCCTGGTTCCATCAGTTAGATGAGAACAATCATGTGATAGGAACCGTATGGCCGGGAAAATCTGATGTATATCATGCATTTCAGGCAAC
>CAVCYJ010000010.1:25583-29333 GCA_963605995.1 Holdemanella biformis
AAAGACCACCCGGTAAATCGGATTAAAACGATTTCCGGGTGGTCTTTTGTAAGCCTTACGGGCGATCGTGCAAAACATTATAATGCTCAGTCAATCTTCTCCATCTGATCTTTGGCATTCTGAAGAACTGTATCAAAAGCAACTGCAGCTTTGGCATATTCTTCGTCACTTTCGATATTAGAAAGCATCGGATCGCCATTTTCTGTGCGGGCAAAAGTATAGAGGTAAACTTCACCCTTTTCATTCTGACCGTTCTCGTCGAGAGGAAGAAGTGCGATATATTCCTTTGCATCTACCGGAAATACGGTAAGTACTGCACATTCTACTTCTGTGTCATCTTCCATAGTAAGAGTAATGGTTTTGTGATCTTCTATGGAACCGCAGCCACCGGAACCACATCCGCTGGCAGAACTGCATCCGCCGCCGCAGGAAGCACAGTCACTTGGGCTGCATCCGCCTGTTGTAAATTCGTCACTCATTTCGTAGTCCTCATTCTTTCATGATGTTATTACCGACAGATAAATATACCCGTCAGCCTGATGTGTCCATTCTAACAGAAATATCACCGGAGTGCAACATAAGGGTTGCTGTAACGAAAAAGGTGTTTTTTACAGAAGAGAAACGTGCTATAATAATGAAAGAGTGTCTGCTGTCGCACGATGTACTGGATAGTGACAGGGAAAGCAGATGGCAGGTCAGGGACGGGATACTTACTGATCCTGACATCATTAATTATAGATAGGAGATTACCTGATGAAATTAATTTCATGGAATGTAAATGGAATCCGTGCCTGCATTGGCAAGGGATTTGTGGAGAGTTTCAATGCACTTGATGCCGATATTTTTTGTCTGCAGGAAACGAAATGTCAGCAGGGACAGGTGGAACTTGAACTTCCGGGATATCATCAGTACTGGAATTATGCCAACAGACGCGGCTATTCCGGAACTGCTGTTTTTACAAAAAAGGAACCGTTAACTGTAGCTTACGGACTTGGGATTGAAGAGCATGATAAAGAGGGACGTGTGATTACGCTGGAGTTTGAGGACTTTTATCTGGTGACAGTATATACTCCGAATTCTCAGACTGAGCTGCGCAGACTGGAATACCGTATGCACTGGGAAGAGGATTTCCTTGCGTATCTGCTGAAATTACAGGAGAACAAACCTGTGATCTGCTGTGGTGATCTGAATGTGGCACATCAGGAAATTGACCTGAAGAATCCTAAGACCAACCGCAAGAATGCAGGATTTACAGATGAGGAGCGTTCCTGCTTCAGCAAGGTGCTGGAGAGCGGATTTATTGATACTTTCCGATATTTTTATCCGGATGCGGAAGGCAGATATTCCTGGTGGTCTTACAGATTTAAGGCCAGAGAAAAGAACGCGGGATGGAGAATTGACTATTTTATCACATCACCACAGTTAAAAGACAAACTGGCAGGGGCAGAAATCCATTCAGATATCATGGGTTCTGACCACTGTCCTGTAGAGCTACAGGTAGATCTGTGATGACGGAGCCTGGAACACTGGACATGGCAAAAGAAGTGGAACAGTAAAAATTATGGAGGAGACAGGGAGATGGCTGAGCGCAGAAAGATAAAAACAGAAAAAGGGCTGGCGCTGGTGCCTGGTGCGAACAACTTCTGGAATGGCTGTAATTTTGCAGTGGAGGTACCGGAAGGCAGCAGTGCATCTCTGGTTCTCTATAGGAAGAGAGCGAGAAAACCTTTTGTGGAAATTCCTTTTACAGAAGAAGAAAAGACCGGGAATATCTATGCCTTATCAATCCCGGATTTTAAATCAGAGGATTATGAATATAATTTCATGGTGGATGGGAGAGTTTTTACAGATCCGTGTGCGTACAGGATTATCGGGCGAGAACGTTTCGGTGCGGCACCGGAGAGTGATCTTCACAAAGTCAGGTGCGGATTTCTGAAAAACGAGCCGTTTGACTGGGAGAATGACAGGAATCCACAGATTCCCTATCATGAGATGATCCTTTATAAACTGCATGTGAGAGGTTATACAAAGTCAAACCGTAATATCAAAAGTACCAGAGGAACCTTTCAGGCACTGGAAGAAATGATCCCGTACTGGCAGGAACTGGGGATCAATACGATTGAGCTGATGCCTGCCTATGAATTTATGGAATGCGGTATGGTGTATGAATGTCCGCAGGGGAAAATGGTATCAGAAAAGCAGCCGGAAGGACGCGTAAATTTCTGGGGCTATACACCGGGCTATTATCTGGCACCAAAAAGATCATACTGTGCGACGGATGACCCGGAGAAAGAATTTAAAACATTGATAAAGAAGCTTCATCAGGCCGGGATTTCCTGCATTATGGAGATGTATTTTCCGAAAGGATATAATTCGGTGACAGCGTTACATGCATTACAGTTCTGGAAGCTTTATTATCATGTAGACGGATTTCATGTGCTGGGGGAGGGTGTCCCGGCAGAACTTCTGATGCACGACGGGATTCTTGGTGAAACAAAGCTGATGTTTCATGATTTTGACGAGAATCAGGTTGTCCGCAGAAAGAATCAGGCAGAAAAGTGTATCGCTCAGTACAATCCGGGATTTCTGCAGGAGATGAGATGTTTCCTGAAAAGTGATGAAGATATGGTAAGTACTGCTGCACACAGGATACGCAGAAATCCGTCAGCTTATGCAGTGATCAATTACATGGCATGTCAGGATGGCTTTACGCTGAACGATATGGTGACTTATAATTACAGACATAATGAGGCAAACGGGGAGAACAACCAGGACGGCAGCAGCTATAATTATTCCTGGAACTGCGGTGTGGAAGGTCCTACCAGAAAACAGCAGATCCGTCAGATGAGGGAACGTCAGCTTCGCAATGCGTTTCTTATGATGCTGCTCAGTCAGGGTGTACCTATGATTTATGGCGGAGATGAAATCTGTAATTCCCAGAGTGGAAACAATAATGCGTACTGTCAGGATAATCAGGTGGGCTGGATCGACTGGAAAGGCCTGAAGAAAAATGAAAGAATGCTTCAGTTTGTGAAGAGAGCAATTGCTTTTCGCAGGGAGCATCCGATCCTCCATATACCGGAAGAACTGCGGGGAGTGGACTATAAGACCAAGGGTCTGCCGGATGTGTCACTTCACGGAGAACGTGCCTGGTATCTGAATGCCGAAAATACATCAAGACTGCTGGGAATCATGTATTACGGTGCCTATGCACAGAGGGCAGATGGCAGTGAGGATGATTCTGTCTATGTTGTATATAATTTTCACTGGGAGATCCGGGAGGTTGCGCTGCCGAATCTGGGACATAAGTGCTGGAGGAAGGTAATCGATACCAGTGCGGTAAAAGAGAATGGATTTCCGGATGAAGATGAAAAGAAATACAGTAAGAAGCTGGAGGTCGCACCGCGTACGATCGTGGTGATGATAGCAGTAGAGGAGGAGAAGAAGGATGCATCCGTGGCTGCACTTTAAAAAAATAACCAGACATAAGCTGCTTGTTATGCATTACTGCTTCCGGGCAGGCTTATACAGGCAGGGACTGCTTCATGACCTGTCAAAGTATGCGCCTGTGGAATTTCTTGTGGGATGTAAATATTATCAGGGTGACAGAAGTCCGAATAATGCAGAACGAGAGGAGACAGGGTTATCCAGGTCCTGGCTTCACCACAAAGGAAGAAATAAACATCATTTTGAATACTGGGTGGATTATGTACCCGGAGATGAACATATCATCAACGGTGTGCCGATGCC
>CAVCYJ010000011.1:0-28160 GCA_963605995.1 Holdemanella biformis
GATGGATGCACAAAGCATTCTGGAAATTTGAGCCGGATTACAGCTACTGGGAAGAGCGAGGCTGGCACGCCGGGGAACGCCCGTGGAAGAAGTGCCCGTAAAGTAGTAAAAATGATACATGGAAAATATTGATTGAGAAACAGGTGTAAAGCAGTTATAATCAAAATAAAATAATGATTTGCATAAAATGATAAGGAAAGGTGGTGTATCATATGACTATGTTACAGGAGCAGGCTGTTCAGATGATTCAGGATATGTCCGATGATAATGTTGGATTTCTGATTGAAGTGATTCAGCGATTAATACCAAAGAAAACATATACCAGTGCTATTTATCCGTCTCAGAAACCAGATGAAAAAATGCAGGCGTTTAAAGAACTGGTAGTTACCAGAAATGAAGCAAAAAAATATTTGCCGGATGACTTTGATCCGGATGCAGAGTTAGAAGTAGCAAGAAGGGAAAAATATGGTAGTATTGATTGATACGAATGTAATTATTGATTTTCTTGTTGCAAGAGAACCATTTTATGATTTTGCACTGCAGGTGATGGAGAAATGTGCATCTGGAGAAGCAGAGGGATATATGGCATTTCACTCTTTGCCTAATCTGTGGTATATTCTCAGAAAAGTCCCGGCAGAGATAAGAAGATCATGGTTAGAAAAGGTCTGCAAGATTCTAAAAGTAGCGTCTGCATCTCAGGAAGCAGTTATGAAAGCTATTAGAATGGATAACTTCAAAGATTTTGAAGATTGTTTGCAGGACAGATGTGCCGAGGAAGTTTCGGCAAACTATATAATTACCCGAAATACAGCAGACTTTGAGGCTTCTGTAGTGTCAGCTATAGAACCTGATGAATGGCTGAAGAAATTAAATTGAATGGAGATATCCCTCAGGGTTTGAGACCCTGAGGGATGCTTTTGTGTAAAAGGATATTATTCTAAAGAACTAATGTTCGTATCACATATACAATTTCAAATTTCCATGATATAATATCTCTTACATTTGAGTGTTAATTCGTGCACACTAGTGTACCAACAAGTTGATTTCTTGAGCAATCTCGCGTTTAAATTTCTTATTTCCGCGTTGTCGTCGGTCGCCGTAGCCACCGCTACGCCTCCTTCCTCCGCCTTGAAATAAAAAATTTATCCTGCAAGATTGTTTCAAGAATCAACTTGTCGGTACACTAGTTTTACTACTTTTTATCAGTCTATAAAATGTCAGGTGGTGAACAAAATTCGTCGAGAGGCATATTCGGCTAAAATCAATCAGAAAATGTGCTTCGACGAATTTCTGTCTGATAGATGAACTTTTTTGATATAAAAATCAGGAGGTGCTTTTGTGCAAAATTCACAACAAATCTTCAAACTATACTCCGAATACCAGCCCACCGGCGACCAGCCTCAGGCAATCGAAAAACTGGTCAGGGGCTTTAAAGAAGGCAACCAGTTCGAGACTTTGCTGGGGGTCACCGGCTCCGGTAAGACCTTTACCATGGCAAATGTCATCCAGCAGCTAAATAAACCAACCCTCATCCTTGCCCACAACAAAACACTGGCGGCACAGCTTTACGGCGAAATGAAGGAATTTTTCCCGGAGAACGCAGTAGAATACTTTGTCTCCTATTATGACTACTACCAGCCGGAAGCCTACGTCCCATCCACAGACACCTACATTGCAAAAGACTCCGCCATCAACGATGAGATCGATAAACTCCGTCTCTCCGCAACCGCAGCCATGTCAGAGCGAAAAGACGTGATCATAGTTTCCTCCGTATCCTGCATCTACGGCCTGGGTTCCCCGAAAGACTTCCAGGACATGATGATCTCGCTCAGACCTGGAATGATCAAAGACAGAGATGAAGTCATCCGTCAGCTTGTAGATATCCAGTATACAAGAAATGATATGGATTTCCATCGCGGTACTTTCAGAGTCCACGGCGATACTCTGGAAATCTTTCCGGCCAACTACTCAGACAGAGCAGTCCGTGTAGAATTTTTTGGCGATGAAATAGACAGGATCACAGACGTTGACGTACTCACCGGTGAGATTAAATGTGTGAACCAGCACGTAGGAATCTTCCCGGCTTCTCACTATGTTGTTCCCATGGAACAGATTCAGAGAGCAGCAGTAGCAATCGAAGAAGAGCTGAAAGAACAGGTGGAATATTTCAAGAGCGAAGACAAACTTCTGGAAGCCCAGCGCATTTCCGAGCGAACAAACTTCGATATCGAAATGATGAAAGAAACCGGCTTCTGCTCAGGTATCGAAAACTATTCCAGACATCTTGCCGGACTTAAACCGGGAGAGCCGCCCTATACCCTGATGGACTACTTTGGAGATGATTTTCTTCTTATTATAGATGAGTCACATATGACAGTCCCGCAGGTAGGCGGAATGTATGCCGGCGACCAGAGCAGAAAACAGACTCTGGTAGATTATGGATTTCGACTTCCATCTGCAAAAGACAACCGTCCACTGAGTTTCGGGGAATTTGAATCCAAACTGGATCAGGTCATGTTTGTATCCGCGACACCGGGACAATATGAATACGAACATGAACTCCTCCGCGCCGAACAGATCATCCGCCCGACAGGACTCCTTGATCCGAAGGTAGAAGTCCGTCCGGTCGAAGGCCAGATCGACGACCTTGTAGGTGAAGTCAACAAAGAAATCTCCAAAAAACACAAGGTTCTGATCACAACCCTCACCAAACGAATGGCAGAAGACCTGACAGAGTACATGAAAGACGTAGGAATTCGCGTCCGCTATCTCCATTCCGATATCGACACCCTCGAGCGCGCCCAGATCATCCGTGATATGCGTCTCGATGTCTTTGATGTGCTGGTAGGAATCAACCTCCTCAGGGAAGGCCTCGACATCCCGGAAATCACCCTGGTGGCAATCCTTGACGCAGACAAAGAAGGCTTCCTCCGTTCCGAAACATCCCTCATTCAGACCATCGGACGAGCTGCCCGAAACAGCGAAGGCCACGTTCTTATGTACGCCGACAATATGACCGATTCCATGCGCAGGGCCATCGATGAAACCGAACGCCGCCGCGCCATCCAGGAAGCCTACAACAAAGAACACGGAATCACTCCGACCACAATCAAAAAAGCAGTCCGTGACCTCATAGCCGTTTCCAAAGCAGTAGCCGAAACCGAAATGAAACTGGAAAAAGATCCGGAATCCATGAACCGCAAAGAACTGACCAAACTCATCGCCCAGGTAGAAAAACAAATGCGCGCCGCAGCCGCCGACCTCAATTTTGAACAGGCCGCCGACCTCCGCGACAAGATGATAGAGCTGAAGAAGAACCTCGATAATCTCGATAAATAATATTTAACGAACCAAGTAAGTCTCCTGCTTCAATTGCGATATCCGCTTGAATGTTACCACTTTGACTATCCAGCGAGGAGAACTTGTTTGTGTCGGGTGCATTTGCAGGATGCTTAGAGATACTTAGTCCTCAGAAATCTGCGTTATGAGCCGTCTGCATCACTGTCTGAGCGAAGTTTGCAACGGAGCGAGTTTGACAAGACGGCTCATGCTTTTAGCAGATTTTTGAGGACTTAGTATCTCTTAGCGTCCGAAACCGCACCCGACACAAACAAGTTCTCCTCGCGTCCCCTTTCACGAAACAAAATAAACAATATTGTTATAAAATAACAAAAAATTCACAAAATAATATTGACAAACCACATCGAGAGTGCTATCTTATGAACATAAGGTATTAGCACTCTTGATTAATGAGTGCTAACAACTGAAAAAACAAAGGCAGCAAAGGAGTGGATTTCGTGGATCAGGAATTAGATGATCGAAAAAAGAAAATACTGAAAGCCATCATCAAAACCTACATGGAAACAGGAGAACCCGTTGGTTCCCGGACCATTTCCAAGTTTGCAGATTTAAATGTAAGCTCTGCCACCATCCGGAATGAGATGTCAGACCTGACTGATATGGGATACATCATACAGCCACACACCTCAGCCGGAAGAATTCCTTCTGATAAGGGCTATCGTCTCTACGTAGACGAACTGATGAAAGAAAAGGAATCAGAAGTCCAGGAAGTCAGAGATCTCATGATCGAGAAAACCGATAAACTGGATAAGCTGCTCAAGCAGGTAGCGAAGGTACTCGCCTCCAATACCAACTATGCAACAATGATTTCCGTACCACAGTACAGCGGAAGCAAGATCAAATTCATTCAGCTTTCCCGTGTGACACCTCTTCAGCTTGTGGCAGTAGTAGTGAGCGATAACAACGTCATCCGAAACCAGATCATCAATCTGGATGAGGAGATGGACGATCAGACAATCCTGAAATTAAATCTTCTTCTTAACACCAATTTAAATGGTGTGCCGATCCAGGACATCAATCTCGGAATGATCGCCCGCCTCAAAGAACAGGCAGGTGTACACAGCTCCGTAGTTGCTACAGTCCTTGATGCAGTGGCAGATACCATTCAGGTGGATGAAGACGATATGCAGATATACACTTCAGGGGCAACAAACATTTTCAAATATCCGGAGCTTGCAGATACAAGTAAAGCAAGTGGATTGATTTCAGCATTTGAAGAGAAACAGGATCTGGTAGATCTGGTGAAAGAGAGAATGTCTGATACCGAGAATACAGGAATTCAGGTATACATTGGTGATGAGATGCCGGTGCAGACCATGAAAGACTGCAGTGTGGTCACGGCCACTTACGAACTTGGAAAAGGAGTGCATGGTACCATCGGTATCATCGGTCCGAAGCGTATGGATTACGCAAATGTAGTTGACAGCCTGAAGGCTTTGAAAGTCCAGTTGGACGAACTGGTTAAGAAAGAGAGTTAGAAAGGCGGTAATAAAGAGTGTCAGAAGAAACAAAGAACACAACTTTGGAAGAAGAGACAACAGAAACTCCTGTAACAGAAGAAACTGTTGAAGACGAACCGGAAGTTGTAGAAAACGGTGAAGCAGAAACAGAGGAAATCCCGTCAGAGGATGGAGACGAAGAAGCTTCCCAGGATGACAAAAAAGACAGCAAATCCAAAACTTCTTTCTTCGGTAAGAAGAAAAAAGAGAAAGATAAATTTGAACAGCAGATCGAAGAACTTACAGACAGACTGAAACGAAACATGGCTGAGTTCGACAACTTCCGCAAAAGAACGGAAAAAGAGAAATCCAGTATGTACATCATCGGAGCCAAAGACATTGTTGAAAAGATTCTTCCGATCGTGGATAACTTCGAGAGAGGTCTTGCACAGGCACCGGAAGAAGATTCCTTCGCAGATGGCATGAAGATGATCTACAAACAGCTTCTCACAACATTAGATGAGTTGGGTGTGAAACCGATCGAAGCAGTCGGTAAGGAATTTGATCCGAACTTCCACAATGCGGTGATGCACGTGGAGGATGAAGAAGCAGGTGAGAATATTGTGGTAGAGGAATTCCAGAAAGGATACACCTATAAGGACTTTGTAGTCCGCCACAGTATGGTAAAGGTAGCCAACTGATAAATCAGAACATATCAAAATTAATTGAGAATAAATTAGGAGGAAAAGAAGATTATGGGAAAAATCATTGGTATTGACTTAGGTACAACAAACAGCTGTGTAGCCGTAATGGAAGGTGGACAGCCAACAGTTATCGCAAATACAGAAGGAGCAAGAACAACACCATCTGTTGTAGCTTTCACAAAAGCCGGAGAACGTCTTGTAGGTGAACCTGCAAAGCGTCAGGCAGTTACAAATGCAGAGAGAACAATCTCTTCCATCAAGAGAGAGATGGGTACAGATTACCGTGTAACAATTGATGACAAGAAATATTCCCCACAGGAAATTTCCGCAATGATCCTTCAGAAACTGAAAAAAGATGCAGAAGGATACCTTGGTGAGAAGGTTACAGAAGCAGTTATCACAGTTCCTGCATACTTCAACGATGCTCAGCGTCAGGCAACAAAGGATGCCGGAAAGATCGCCGGGCTTGAAGTAAAACGTATCATTAACGAGCCTACAGCAGCAGCTCTTGCTTACGGTCTTGATAATGAAAAAGAGCAGAAGATCATGGTATACGACTTAGGCGGCGGTACATTCGATGTATCTATCATTGAAATCGGTGACGGTGTTATCGAGGTTCTTTCCACAGCAGGTAACAACCGTCTTGGTGGTGATGACTTCGACCAGAAGATCACAGACTATATGCTTTCAGAGTTCAAGAAAGCAGAAGGTGTTGACTTAAGCAATGATAAGATGGCACTTCAGAGATTAAAAGAAGCTGCAGAGAAAGCAAAGAAAGAGCTTTCTTCCGCAACAACTACAAACATCAATCTGCCATTCATCACAGCTACAGCAGAAGGTCCGAAACACTTCGATATGAACCTTACAAGAGCTAAATTTGATGAATTAACACATGAATTAGTAGAAATGACAGCCGAACCGGTACGCCGCGCACTTTCCGATGCAGGTATCACAGCATCTGAACTTGGCCAGGTACTTCTGGTTGGCGGATCTTCCCGTATCCCGGCTGTACAGGATAAAGTAAGACAGTTAACAGGCAAAGAGCCAAGCAAGAACCTCAATCCGGATGAGTGTGTAGCACTTGGTGCTTCTATCCAGGGTGGTAAACTTGCTGGTGATGCAGGTGCAGGCGATATCCTTCTTCTGGATGTTACTCCACTGTCACTGTCTATTGAGACAATGGGTGGTATTGCAACAAGACTGATTGAGAGAAACACAACAATTCCTACAAAGAAGAGCCAGATTTTCTCCACTGCAGCAGATAACCAGACAGCAGTAGATATCAATGTTGTACAGGGTGAGCGTCAGTTCGCGAAAGACAACAAATCCCTTGGTCAGTTCCGTCTGGATGGAATTCCGCCGGCACGTCGTGGTGTTCCGCAGATCGAAGTTACATTTGATATTGATGCAAACGGTATCGTAAATGTATCTGCCAAGGATCTTGGAACAGGTAAAGAACAGCACATCACGATCACAGCAGGCTCTAATATGTCTGATTCCGATATCGACAAAGCAGTTAAAGAAGCAGCAGAGTTTGAAGCACAGGATAAGAAACGTAAAGAAGCAATCGATACAAGAAATAATGCTGATTCCATGGTATTCCAGGTTGAGAATGCACTGAAAGAGGCAGGAGACAAGATCGATGCCAACGACAAAACTGCTGTAGAAGCAGACCTGAATGCACTGAAAGACTTACTGTCCCAGACTGCAAATGCAGAAGAGATGACAGATTCTCAGGTAGCTGACATCAAGGCAGCTCAGGAGAAGATGATGGAGAGTGCTCAGAAGCTGTTCGCTAAAATGTACGAGCAGACACAGCAGGCAGGCGGTCAGGCAGGTCCGGACATGAGCAACATGGGCGGAACCGGAAATACCGGAGCAGGAAGCAACGATGATGTTGTGGATGCTGACTACAAAGAAGTATAATTAAGAGCATAGGAATAAATAAATCATGGCTGATAAGAGAGATTATTATGAAGTCTTAGGCGTGGACAAAAGCGCCGATGACGCAACACTTAAAAAAGCATATCGTAAGTTAGCCAAAAAGTATCACCCGGACGTAAATCCGGGTGATAAAGAGGCTGAAGCGAAATTTAAGGAAGCAACAGAAGCTTACACCATCTTAAGTGATCCGGATAAGAGAAGACAGTATGACCAGTTTGGCCATGCAGCATTTGAAAACGGCGGTGGCGGTGCTGGCGGCGGCTTCGGAGGTTTTGACTTCAACGGTGCTGACATGGGTGATATCTTCGGCGACATTTTCGGCGATTTATTTGGAGGCGGCGGCAGGAGCAGACGTGCCAATAATGGTCCGATGAAGGGCGCAAACCTTCGTGCACGCGTAAATATTACTTTTGAAGAAGCTGTCTTTGGCTGTGAAAAAGAACTGGAGATCGTACTGAAAGATGAGTGTACCACCTGTCACGGAACAGGTGCGAAGCCAGGTACTTCTCCGACTACCTGTCCGAAATGTAATGGTGAAGGTCAGGTCGTATATACACAGCAGTCCATGTTTGGAATGGTGCGTAATGTCCAGACCTGTCCGGACTGTCATGGTTCAGGTAAGATCATCAGAGATAAGTGTACTTCCTGCCGCGGAACCGGATATACATCTTCCAGAAAGAAGATTCAGGTATCTGTACCGGCTGGTATTGACAATGGTCAGAGTATCCGTATTCGCGAGAAAGGTGAGCCGGGTACAAACGGAGGACCGAGGGGTGATCTGCTTGTAGAAGTAAATGTTGCACGTCATCCGATCTTCCAGAGACAGGATATGAATATCTTCTCTACTGCGCCTCTTACATACGCGCAGGCAGCACTGGGCGGTACAGTACGTATCAATACAGTGGACGGAGAAGTTGAATATGAAGTGAAGCCGGGAACTCAGACAGATACAAGGATCCGTCTGAAAGGAAAAGGTGTGCCATCCTTAAGAAACAAGAATGTACGCGGCGATCATTATGTAACTTTCGTTGTACAGGTTCCTGTAAACCTTAACGAAGAAGCAAAAGAAGCACTGCGTAAATTTGATGAAGCGTGCGGCAACCGCCCGAAAGAATCTTCTGATGGAACAGACAAATCCGAGAAGAAGAAAAAGAGCTTCATGGACAAATTAAAAGAGACCTTTGAGGACTGATCCTTAGAGACATAAGAATTGGATTTCAAGGGAAAATGCAGGAAATATAAAAGAAAATTAAAGAAAAGAGGGGAAACCTCTTTTCTTTTTTTGCGTGGTCGTGTATATTGAAAGATAACGGTAAAAAAAGAACTGCCATTTTGGATGCAAAAAAGTCGGCAAAGTGGTTAAGTTTATCTGATATAAGAATGGAGACGAATATATGAAGTGGAATCGCTTTACAGTAAAAACGAAAACAGAAGCAGAGGATATTGTCATCAGCACGCTTGCAGAAGTTGGCATTGAGGGCGTAGAGATTCAGGACAAACAGCCTCTGACAGAAGAAGATAAGGCTCAGATGTTTGTAGATATCATGCCGGAAGGCCCGGCAGATGACGGCATTGCCTATCTGAATTTCTATCTGGAAGAGGATGCAGACAAAGAAGCAATCCTGAAAGATGTTCGTGAAGCGTTAGATGATCTGAAGGATTTTATGGACATCGGAGAAGCAACGATCGAAGAATCTCAGACAGAAGATAAGGACTGGATCAACAACTGGAAACAGTATTTCCATCAGTTTTATGTAGACGATATCCTTATCGTACCGTCATGGGAAGAGGTAAAAGCAGAAGATAAGGACAAAATGATCCTTCATATCGATCCGGGCACAGCATTTGGAACCGGTATGCATGAGACAACTCAGCTTGTGATCCGCCAGTTAAAGAAATATGTAACACCGGATACAGAAATGCTTGACGTAGGAACAGGAAGTGGTATCCTTGGTATCGTTGCCCTGAAACTTGGCGCGAAACACGTACTTGGAACAGACCTTGATCCGTGTGCGGTTCCGGCAGTTGCAGAGAACAAAGAAGCAAACCAGATCGTGGATGAGACTTTTGACATGGTGATCGGAAATATCATTGATGACAAAACAATCCAGGATCAGGCCGGATATGAGAAATATGACATCGTGACAGCCAATATCCTTGCTGATGTTCTGATACCGCTTACTCCTGTAATTGTAAACCAGATGAAGAAAGGCGCTTACTACATCACTTCCGGAATTCTTGATGTAAAAGAAGAAGTGGTAACAGAAGCAGTAAAAGCGGCAGGGCTGACAGTTGTAGAAGTGACACATCAGGGCGAGTGGGTTTCTGTGACAGCAAGAAAGGACTGATCTTATGCAGCGTTTTTTTGTGGAACCTTATCAGATTGAGGAAGAAGAACATCGTATTCATATCAATGGGACGGATGTAAATCACATTAAGAATGTCCTTCGCATGAGATGCGGCGAGGATGTCTGGATCAGTGACGGCGGAAATAAAGAATACCATTGCCAGATAGAAGAACTGGGGGAGGATGAAGTCCTGCTCCATATCCTTTATGCGCAGGAGCCGGAATATGAACTGCCAAACAAAATCTATCTCTTTCAGGGCCTGCCAAAAGCAGACAAGATGGAACTGATCATCCAGAAGGCGGTAGAGCTGGGAGCTTTTTGCGTGATTCCGGTAGAGACGAAGAGATGTGTGGTAAAACTGGATGCAAAGAAAGCGTCAAAGAAAACAGCCCGCTGGCAGCAGATCGCAGAAAGTGCGGCAAAGCAGTCCAAACGAATGCTGATCCCGGAGATCCATGAGGTGATGACCTACAAACAGGCACTGGAATTTGCGAAACAGTTAGATGTGAAGCTGATCCCATATGAACTTGCCAGAGGAATGAAAGAAACCAGAGAAATCCTCGGCGGGATCAAACCGGGACAGTCCATCGGTATCTTTATCGGACCGGAAGGCGGATTTGAGGAGGAAGAAGTAGCGAAAGCACTGGAGACAGGCGCACATACGATCACACTTGGAAAAAGAATCCTCAGAACGGAGACAGCAGGACTTGCGATCCTGTCAGTATTGATGTTCCAGTTAGAGAATGAATAACAGAAACAAGAGAGAATAAAAATGGAAGCATATTTTGATAATTCAGCCACGACCCGTTGCTTTGAAGAAGTGAAAGACATCGTGGTAAAGACAATGATGGAAGATTTCGGAAATCCGTCTGCCATGCACCAGAAAGGTGTAGATGCGGAAGGGTATGTCAAAGAATCGGCCAGAACATTAGCACAGATACTGAAAGTAACAGAAAAAGAAATCCTGTTTACTTCCGGCGGAACAGAGTCCAATAACCTGGCACTGATCGGTGGCGCGCTTGCCAATAAACGAAGCGGCAATCACATCATCACAACAGCAGTGGAACACGCGGCGGTCAGCCAGCCGGTAGCTTTTCTTCAGGAGCAGGGCTTTGAAGTAACCATTCTTCCGGTAGATGAGCATGGTGTTGTAAAGCTTGATGCTCTGGAGAAAGCATTAAGACCGGATACGATCTTGGTATCTACGATGATGGTAAATAACGAAACCGGCGCAGTTATGCCCGTAGAGAAAATCGGAGCCATGATCCAGGAGAAGTGTCCGAAAGCACTGTATCATGTAGATGCGATCCAGGCATTTGGCAAATACCGCATTTATCCAAAGAAATGGAACATCCATCTTCTGTCCGTCAGCTCACATAAGATCCATGGACCAAAAGGCGTTGGATTTTTGTATATCAACAGCAAAGCAAAGGTACAGCCGCTGATCCTTGGCGGTGGCCAGCAAAACGGTATGCGTTCCGGAACAGACAACGTACCGGGAATCGCAGGATTGGGCGTTGCAGCGAAGATGATGTACCAGAATCTTGACGGGAAAGCGGAGCACCTTTATCAGCTCAAAGAACGCATGGCAGAGGGACTTTCCGGAATGGACGATGTAGTGATCAACGGAATGCCTGTCAGAGAAGGCGCACCGCATATTTTGAGCGTCAGCTTTCTGGGAATCAGAAGTGAGGTACTGCTTCACACGTTAGAGGACAGAAATATTTATGTATCGGCAGGAAGTGCGTGCTCCAGCCATAAGAGAAAACCGAGCGCAACACTTTCCGCAATGGGAATGAGTAACGCACAGATTGAGAATACTGTGCGCATCAGTTTCTCGGAGGAAAATACTTTCGAGGAAGTTGACTATTGTCTGGAAGTTCTGAACGAAGTACTGCCGATGCTGAAGCGTTATGCACGCAGATGATCATAAAACAAGAGAAGGAGAAACAAATGATATTTCACGCATTTTTGATAAAATACGCAGAAATCGCTATCAAGGGAAAGAACAGATACATCTTTGAAGATGCCCTTGTAAAGCAGATGAACATCGCTCTTTCCAAAGTAGAAGGAGAGTTTGAGGTAAAGAAAGAACAGGGAAGAATCTATGTATTCTGCCCGGAACAGTATGATTATGATGAGACTGTAGAAGCCCTGCAGCACGTATTTGGCATCGTTGGGATCTGCCCGGTAGTGATTTATGAAGAACAGGGATTTGAGCAGATGGCAAAGGACGTGGTTTCCTATATGAAGAACTGTCATCCGAACTATAATGGAAGCTTCAAAGTATACACAAGAAGAGCAAAGAAATCTTATCCGATCACATCTATGGAGGTCAGTGCAGAACTCGGCGGGCGTATCCTGGATGAATTTCCGGATGCAAGCGTAGATGTACATGAACCGGATCTGACCCTTTCTGTAGAAATCCGCGATAAGATCTATGTATATTCCCAGACGATCAAAGGTGCAGGCGGAATGCCGATCGGTACAAACGGAAAAGCCATGCTTCTTCTTTCCGGCGGAATCGACAGCCCGGTAGCAGGATACATGATCGCAAAACGCGGTGTTAAGATTGATGCCGTATATTTCCACGCTCCGCCATATACAAGTGAGAGAGCAAAACAGAAAGTTGTAGATCTTGCAAAGCAGGTGGCAAAATACAGCGGACCGATCCGCCTCCATGTGGTAAACTTCACAGATATCCAGCTCTATATTTACGATCAGTGCCCGCATGACGAGCTGACGATCATCATGCGCCGTTACATGATGCGCATTGCAGAGCATTTTGCAAAAGAAAGCAGATGCCTTGGCCTGATCACAGGAGAAAGTATCGGTCAGGTTGCGAGCCAGACCTTACAGAGCCTTGCAGCTACCAACGAAGTCTGCACTCTCCCGGTATATCGCCCGGTTATCGGATTCGACAAACAGGAAATCGTAGAAAGATCCTGGGAGATCGGAACCTACGAGACATCTATCCAGCCATTTGAAGACTGCTGCACCATCTTCGTAGCCAAACATCCGGTCACCAAACCAAACCTGAATGTAATCCACCGTTCAGAGACCAAACTGGAAGAAAAGATCGACGAACTGATGAAAACAGCACTGGAGACGGTTGAGATTATTGAGGTAGAATGATCGGCTCTGAATGCCTCCATATTACAGACAAAGCCCTTGGCTGTGGGTGAAACTCATAGCTGAGGGCTTTTGAAGTAGTGTTCGAATTTTTCTATTTTGTTCTTTTTCTATATGTAGACGGAGAGCAGCCTTTCTGTTTATGAAAAATACGGCTGAAGTATAGTGCATTATTATATCCAACAATCCTACTGATCTCGTTTACTGAATAATTGGTGGTTTCCAACAGCACCTGAGCATTGGTCATGCGTATGGATGTCAGATATTGTACCGGGGTTTTACCAGTATATTTTTTAAAATTACGGATGAACCAACTGACACTCATACCTTTTGAGGCAGCGTATTCTTCGATGCTGATTTCCAGGTTATAGTTGGCACTAAAATAATTTGCCGCATCTTCCATCTGTCTGTCCAGGAATTCATTTTTCAGAATGTGTTCCTTTGAAATCTCCCGACTAAAGATAATAAGTAAGTGACGTAGCAGCAGAACTAACATCTCCTGATAATCTGACTGCATACGTTGAATTTCAACAATAATCTGCTTAAAAATTCTTTCATACTCTATAGATGTTCCTACATGAAAAATTCTTTTTTTATCCTCAAATCCATATTTCCGGAGGATATTCTTTACATCTCCACCGGTGAAATGAATCCAATACACTTCCGTCTTATCTTTTCCATAATATTCATATTTTTGCAGTTCTTTGGGGCGATACAGAACAATATTTCCGGCACTTACGATAGTTTCATTTTCCACATTATCAAAATGAAAATGAACCTGCCCGGAAACAATATAGATGATTTGATAGTCTAACCGGCCTTTGGGACGGTAGGTTGGAAGCCTGGGATGGTTTGTTAAGCGGTAGTTTCCGCAGCTGCCTGCGATCAGTGGACGACTCTTGTCTTTGAAATCAAGATGGGAATTGTTTAAATAACCAGTATTTAAATACATAGGTACTTCCTTTCTGATACATTAAAAATAAGAAATGATTTTTGCTGTACCTTAAAAATATCATGTTGAATTCTTGGGGTTTTTTAGAATTGTATCATTTTGTGCATATTTTGTCCAATTTAATTTATAGACATTTAGAATGCAAATATATAAAATATAACCAGAAAATACGAAGACAACAACAAAAACTCTGGCCAGAGAGATGGACAAGATTATCGTATTTGTGTATTTGAATACAAAATAATCCATATAACTAAAAACTTTATTTGCAGAAAACAAGGGAGGAAGATAATGATCGTACCAAGACATTATGAAGATTTGAAAGTACTTCATGAGAATACACTTCCTGCAAGAGCTTATTATATCCCGGCATCTAAAAAGATGGATAATCTGATCGAACACAGGGAAGCTTCTGATCGTATGCAGCTTCTGAATGGTAATTGGAAGTTTAAGTATTTTGAAAGTATTTATGATGTGAAAGATTCTTTCTATGAGATTGGATATGATTTGAATAATTTTGATGAGATCCATGTACCTGGCGTATGGCAGATGGCAGGATATGACACTCATCAATATACAAACATCCGTTATCCATTTCCGTTTGATCCACCTTACATTCCGCAGGATATTCCCTGTGGGGCATATGTACACAGATTTGACTACCATAAAGATATTGATGCACCAAAAGCTTATCTGAACTTTGAAGGTGTAGACAGCTGTTATTACGTATGGTTAAATGGCAAATATGTGGGATATGATCAGGTTTCTCATGCTACAGGAGAATTTGATATCACGGAGTATTTAAGGGAAGGCGAGAACACACTGGCAGTCCTGGTATTGAAATGGTGTGAAGGCTCATACTTAGAGGATCAGGATAAGTTCCGTATGAGTGGGATCTTTCGTGATGTTTATATTTTAAAGCGTCCGGAAAAAGCGGTGAGAGATTATCGTATCACAACCAGGATAGATGATGAGGTGGCGAAAGTATCCTTTGAAGCAGATTACTTCAAAAAGGCGGAAACCACGCTCACCATTGAGACAGCAGAGGGAGCGAAGGTTGCTCAGGGCAGTGTGGCGGATGATGGAAAGTTAGAGTTGGAAATCGTAATGCCAATTCTCTGGAATACAGAAAATCCATATCTTTACACTTTAGTGATAGAAACTGAACGGGAGATCATCGTTGATCATATTGCATTAAGAACCATTGAAATCAGAGACAAGGTTATATATTTCAATGGACAGAAGATTAAATTCAGAGGTGTAAACAGACATGATTCTGACCCGGAAACCGGTTTTGCAATCTCAATGGATCAGTTAAAAACAGACATGAAGCTGATGAAAGAGCATAATTTCAATTCCATCAGATCCAGTCACTATCCGAATGCACCATACTTCTATCAGATGTGTGACAAATATGGTTTTATGGTGATCGACGAAGCTGATCTGGAGGCCCATGGACCTTTCATGCTTTACAGAAAAGAAGATACGGATCTGGAACGTTTCAGCAGATGGAATGAGAAGCTTGCAGATGATCCGGCCTGGGAAGAGTCGGTTGTTGACCGTGTGCAGAGGATGGTATTGCGGGATAAAAACCGCTTCTGTATCGTCATGTGGTCTATGGGTAATGAAAGTGCTTATGGATGCAATTTCGAGAAGGCTCTGGCCTGGACAAAGTCTTATGATCCATACAGAATCACGCAATATGAGAGTGCCAGATATCGCAATTACAAAGAAACCTACAATTATAACAACCTGGATATCTACAGCCGTATGTATCCTGCATTAGATGAGATCCGGGAATATCTTGAAAAGGATGCCAGCAAGCCATTTCTTCTGGTGGAATATTGCCACAGCATGGGCAATGGTCCGGGGGATTTTGAGGACTATTTTAAGATGATACAGGAAAACGACTTAATGTGCGGTGGGTTTGTATGGGAGTGGTGTGACCATGCCATTGCTCATGGAAAAACAGAAGATGGAAAGACTGTTTATTATTATGGCGGTGATCACGGTGAAACTGTTCATGATGGAAATTTCTGCATGGATGGATTGGTTTATCCTGACAGAAGGCCTCATACGGGGCTTTTGGAGTATAAAAATGTATATCGTCCAGCCAGAGTTGTTTCTTATGATCAGGAATCTGGTGAATTGACACTTCATAATTACATGGATTTTGATGACCTGAAAGATTATGCAGAAATTACATATGAAGTAACACAGGATGGACTGACGATTCAAAAAGGCAAAATACCGGCATTTAGTGTGAAACCACATACAGATGCAGTTACGAATCTGAAAATTGCGGTAAAAGAATGCGGAAAAATCTATTTAAAGATTATGTATCACTTGAAGAAGAATCTTCCATTGATGGAAAAAGGGAATGTACTTGGGTTTGATGAGATTCTTCTTGAAAACCAGGATGGAAGAAATACTGCGGCTGTAAAATGGATGGAAGATAAGGAAGAAGAGGCAGAAATCCAGGTTCAGGAGAGCGATACGGAATTTGTTTTAAAGGGAAAAGATTTTGTCTATACCGTAAGTAAAAGAACAGGTCTGTTTGAACAGCTCAGCTTTGCAGGCAGAGAATATCTGAATCATCCAATGGAACTGAACATATGGCGTGCTCCTACAGATAATGATATGTATATCAAAAGTGAGTGGAAAAAGGCACATTACGACGAAGCTTATACCAGAGCCTATAAGGTGAGTGTACTGCAGAATCAGCATGGTGTGTTTGCTATGGTGGAAGCTGCTGTGGTAGCTGCGACCGTTCAGAAAATTCTGGATGTTAAGATTACCTGGAAAATCAGCAGGACTGGTAAGATTGCTGCATTTATCGAAGTGACAAAGGATCCGGAATTTCCTGTTCTTCCAAGATTCGGAATTCGGATGTTCCTGAATGACAGGATTAAAGAGACCGTTTATTTTGGCATGGGTCCCCAGGAGAGTTACATAGATAAACACAGAGGAAGTTATCATGGCTTATTCCGCAGTAAGATGGCAGACCTTCATGAGGATTATATTTATCCCCAGGAAAATGGAAGCCATTATGACTGTGATTTTGTGGAAGTGTCTGGGGGACAGTTTGGGCTGGCAGTAGCAGCTAGGAAGACTTTTTCATTCAATGCCTCAAAGTATACACAGGAGATGCTGGAAAAGGCTGCACACAATTATGAACTGGAAGCAGCGGACAGTACAGTACTTTGTGTGGATTATGCGATGAATGGAATTGGATCCAACAGCTGTGGTCCACAGGTAATAGAAGCTTATCAGTTTAACGAAACAGAATTCAGATTTGAATTTGAAATGGTTCCCTTTGTAAAAAGATAGGCTGCGCACTTGGCAGAGGGGATACTTTGGAAAATGTAGAGGAAAGGAACAGCTTTCGATGGGAGAGAAAACATATTTAAAATGGTACAATAAGGTTGGTTATGGTTCCGGAGATATCGCAGGTAACGTGGTTTATGCATTCCTGACATATTTTGTCATGGTGTATCTGACAGATACGATCGGTATGTCTGCCGGTATCGTTGGAACGCTGATCGCGGCATCAAAATTATTTGACGGATTTACAGATATTTTCTTTGGATCTATGATTGACAAGACACACAGCAAAATGGGAAAGGCAAGACCATGGATGATCTATGGTTATATCGGCTGCGCAATTACATTAGTTGCAGTATTTGCAGTACCTGAAAGTCTTGGAAAGACAGCACAGTATGCGTGGTTCTTTATTGCTTATACGTTACTGAATGGTGTGTTTTATACAGCAAATAATATCGCGTACTCATCTTTAACATCACTGGTTACCAAGAATAGTAAAGAACGTGTGCAGATGGGTTCATATCGATTTATTTTCGCATTTGCGACCAGCCTTCTGATCCAGTCGGTTACAGTAGGATTTGTAGCTTTTTGTGGCGGCGGAGCTTCTGCATGGAGAACAGTTGCCATCATTTATGCCATTATTGGTCTGATCGTAAATACGATTTCAGGCTGCTCTGTAAAAGAGCTTTCTGAGGAGGAACTGGGCGAAGGCAAAGCAGATGATGAAGAAAAGAAATATGGACTGGTAGAGGCATTTGGACTTTTGATCAAAAACAAGTTCTATATGATGATCTGCGGAACTTATCTTTTACAGCAGTTATACAATGCGATGATCGGTACCGGTATCTATTACATGACCTGGGTCCTGAAAAACAAAAATTTATATAGCGTATTTGCCTGGGCGGTTAACATTCCACTGATCATTGCCCTGATCTTTACACCGGCTCTTGTGGAAAAATGGAATGGTATGTACAAGCTGAATAAAAGAAGTTATATGCTTGCGACTGTAGGAAGGGGCCTTGTTGTAGTTGCCGGTTTCATGGGAAGTGTACCGCTTATGATTCTTTTCACGGCTATTGCAGCTTTGGGACAGGGACCATGGCAGGGGGATATGAATGCGGTTATTGCATCCTGCTCCGAATATACCTATCTGACTCAGGGAAAACACGTAGAAGGAACTATGTTTTCCTGCACATCCTTTGGTCAGAAAGTAGGTGGAGGTATTGGTACTGCTATAACAGGATGGCTTCTGGAAGCCAGCGGTTATGCAGGAACTGCCAGTACCCAGCCTGCATCAGCAATCACTATGATGACGGTTATGTATCTTGTCATTCCATTTGTTATTGAAATTTTTATTACACTGGTTCTTTCTATGATGAATATTGAGGATACCAATAATAAGATTAAGGCGGAAAGAGGAATTGCGTGCGGAAAGGCAACTGATTTTGCGAAGTAAATAAAAGAGAGGGCTGCTAGGCACGATATATATGCATCTTCTATATGAGAACGTTAAAGAAGAAATAATTGCTGTAAAGAGAAAATCGAAACATCAGCCACCACATTTGCATAATGCATTAGAAATAGTTTACATTACAAATGGATCCTTGGAAATGGGCATAGGTGAATCTTTTTTTCATATGGAAAAAGGAGACATTGGGATTATATTTCCGGATTTGATCCATCATTATCAGGTATTATCCAAAGATTTTTGTGAGGCTGTTTATATTAATGCACCCGGATTTATTGTTGGAAAATTTGAGGAAGTATTGAAAACAAAAGCACCGGTGTGTCCGGTGATTAAAGCTTCTAAACTTTCTACGGAAGTAACGCGGGCTATTGAAACAATGATGGAAACTGATGGTCAGGAGTTGCTGGTGGTACAGGCTTATTTACAGATTATTTTGGCAAGGTGTATACCGCTTTTGACATTGGAAGATAAGAGTAATGTTGGAAGTGAAGATATTATTTACAGGACGGTATCCTATGTTGCTGCCAATTTTAAGGCATCTTTTTCTCTGGAAGAGATGGCAAAAGATCTGGGGGTGAGCAAATTTAATCTGTCCAGAGTTTTTTCAAAGACATTTCATAGTAATTTCAATCAGTATGTTAATGAGATCCGCCTGCGATATGCGTGCTCAAGATTGGAAAATACAAGCGATACCATAACTGAAATCTGCTTGGACAGTGGATTTGAAAGTCAGAGGACTTTTAACAGGGTGTTCAGGGAAAGATACAAAATGTCACCGAGTGAGTATCGAAAGAATGTGTAAAAGGTCATATGTGTGTTTATGCCCGAAACAAATTCGCTTATAATCCCGCCCGGAACATATGAATAAATAAAAGAAGACTTTGCTGAATTTTTTCAATGGGAAAAAATATGGCAGGGTCTTTTTTTTGTAAAACAGTTTGTCGCTGGATGCTGAAAAATGATATTGTACTTCCAAAATAAAGGTTGTCAAATATTTTCATGGCAGTTATAATGGATTGGCGACAGAAAATCATGCAAGTATCGAAGCGGATGTTTTTGACAGCCTGACAAATTCTGGTGACACAAAGAAAGAGGAACTGCTTACCAGTTCCTCAATGACTGCGAAAAAATTATTCTGTAACGTATTTGCCTACGATTGCCATAACGGTATCAAGAGCTGCGCCATCAGCGTGGATGTTTAAGTCGATTGGTTTGGATAAATCAAGGCTGAAAATACCCATGATAGATTTTGCGTCGATTACATATCTTCCGGATACTAAATCGAAATCGCAGTCGAATTTGCTGATTTCATTAACGAATGCTTTCACTTTATCGATAGAGTTCAGTGAAATTTTAACTGTTTTCATTATGAGAACCTCCCTTAATAATAGTTATTTGCTGACCTTATAAACTGTCAGCTTACAATTTTCATCTTAACGGCAGCAGTCTCAAAAGTCAAGGTGAAAACGGATAAAATTTCCAGAAAGATTTAGTGAAAATGTAGAACAGTGCTAAAATATCATATTGTTTTGTAAAAAATAAACAAAATGTAGATCAAAAATTCAGGAGGAAAGAATGAGAAAAAAAGTTGCACTTCACAACTTGGGCTGTAAGGTAAATGCCTATGAAGTAGAAGCAATGCAGCAGCTTCTGGAAGAAGCAGGTTACGAGATCGTACCTTTTGAGCCGGGGGCTGATGTATATCTGATCAATACCTGTACAGTAACTAATATTGCAGACCGTAAATCCAGACAGATGCTGCATAAGGCGAAGAAGATGAATCCGGATGCCATTGTGATCGCAGCCGGATGTTATGTACAGACAGATGAGGGCAAGCTGGAAAAGGACGAAGCAGTAGACCTGATCCTTGGAAATAACCAGAAAGGAAATATTGTCCAGGTACTTGAGGAGTATGAACAACAGCACACGAAACAGAAGCACGTACTCAAGATCAATCAGACAAAAGAATACGAAGATCTGGCAATCGACCATACTGCCGAGCACGTACGTGCATATATCAAAGTTCAGGATGGCTGCAATCAGTTCTGTACTTACTGCATCATTCCTTATGCAAGAGGCCGTGTCAGAAGCCGTAAGATCACACACGTAATGGACGAGGTTCGTGCACTTGCGGCAAAAGGATACAAAGAAGTTGTGTTGACAGGAATTCATTTAAGTTCGTATGGAGTGGATTTCCCGGAAGAAGAGAAAGAAACACTGCTGTCACTGATCCAGGCAGTACATGAGGTAGAAGGGATCGAGAGGATCCGTCTGGGTTCCCTGGAACCAAGGATTATCACAGAAGAATTTGCAGCAACAATTTCATCCATGCCGAAAATGTGTCCGCATTTCCATTTGTCATTACAGAGTGGATGCGATACTACTCTGGAGAGAATGAACCGCAGATACAGAAGTGAAGAATATGCAGAGAAATGTGAACTGTTGAGAAAATATTTTGGAAATCCGGCACTTACTACAGATGTGATCGTCGGCTTTCCGATGGAAACAGAAGAAGATTTCCAGAAATCTTATGACTTTGTAAACAGCATTCATTTTTATGAGACTCACATTTTCAAATATTCACGCCGCCACGGCACAAAAGCTGCAGCCATGTCCGGACAGCTCACTGAGGCGCAGAAGGCAGTCAGAAGCGATAAGATGATCGCCCTGAATGAACAGCATTCTGAAGAATACGAAAAGTCCATGCTCGGCAGAGAACTGAAAGTGCTTCTGGAGGAAGAAGTGGAGATCAACGGAGAACAGTGGTATATCGGACACAGCATGGAATATATTAAAACAGCAGTAAAAAAACAGGACCGCTATGGTGTGAATGATATTGTTACTGTAAAGGCAGAAGAATTCCTGGAAGAGCATACATTAACAGGTGAAGTGCTGGGACAGAATAGTCGTTATAGAGAACGGAGTGAACAGTAACGGGCAGGCAACGGTAAATTTGCGGTTGCACAATACGTGGAATTATATTAAAATAAAAAAGAGTGTATGTATTGCTGAGATTTGCAATACATAACAGAGCAGAACTGTAAGAATGCTTTGCAATAATAATAAGGTAAGGACGTGAATGAAATGGCAGAGAACAATCTGGGTAATACCCAATATTTCAGAGCAAAACCAGACCAGGAACTTCAGGTAAAAGAAGTTCTGGATCTTGTTTACACAGCAATGGATGAGAAAGGATACAATCCGGTCAATCAGATCGTTGGATATATTATGTCCGGAGATCCTACTTATATTACCAGCCACAAAGGCGCAAGAAGCATGATCATGAAGGTAGAGCGCGACGAACTGGTAGAGGAACTTTTAAACGAGTATATTAAGAACAGATCCTGGGAACGCTGATATGAGAATCCTGGGATTAGATTATGGATCAAAAACAGTCGGTGTAGCTATCAGTGATCCGTTGGGACTTACCGCACAGGGCATAGAGACGATCTGGCGCAAGCAGGAGAACCACCTGCGCCAGACGCTGGCCCGTATCGGAGAGCTGGTTTCGGAATATCACGTGGAGAAGATCGTGCTTGGATATCCGAAGAACATGAATAATACGATTGGAGAACGTGCGCAGAAATCACTGGAATTTAAAGAAATGCTGGAGAAACGTACGGGGCTTGAAGTGGTCATGTGGGATGAGCGTCTGACCACAGTAGAAGCCAATCGTACCTTAATGGAGGCCAGTGTACGCAGAGAGAACCGTAAGCAGTATCTGGATCAGCTGGCTGCTGTTTTTATTTTACAGGGATATCTGGATTCCCTGTCCTGTTAGGAGACTAAATAAATGGAAAAAATTAAATTTCAGCTCGAGGACGGAACAGTAGCGGAGTTTTATGTAGAAGAGCAGACCAGGATCGGAGGAACGGCTTATCTTCTGGTATCTGACTCTATGGATGATGAGGCGACGGCCTATATTTTTAAAGATGTGTCAGAGGATGACAGTCAGGAAGCCTGTTATGAGATGGTCGAAGATGAGGACGAGCTGCAGGCAGTTTTTAAAGTATTTGAACAGATGTTAGATGACGTAGACCTTGAAATGTAGCATGGAGGTGTAATGCTTGAGTAACGAAAACAATAACCAATTTAATAATGAAGTGCGTGAAAATCATGAAGGACAGTCCGGATATAAGAAACCGTATAAGAAGAATTACAAATTCAAACCACAGCACAGAAACTCTTATGGAAGAAAGCCGATGCAGGATCGTAAAACACCGGCAGAGAAAGAGAAAAGCGGAAAGCCGATACCATTTAAGGCTTCTGTAAAGAATGCTTCCCGCAGACCTAAGAAACCGACATCCAAATTAAAGATCATCCCACTTGGCGGTCTGGAGCAGATCGGAATGAACATTACAGCATTTGAGTATGAGGACAGCATCGTAGTAGTAGACTGCGGACTTGCTTTTCCGGAAGATGATATGCTGGGAATCGACCTCGTGATCCCGGATGTTACCTATCTGAAAGAGAACATTTCAAAAGTAAAAGGCTTTGTGATCACACATGGACATGAGGATCATATCGGTGCACTGCCATATGTACTCAAGGACGTAAATGTTCCGGTTTATTCCACAAAGCTTACTATTGCGCTGATCGCAAATAAGCTCAAAGAGCACAATATGACCCATACCACCAAATTAAAAGAAGTAAAACATGGACAGGTCATCAATCTGGGAGATTTCTCTATTGAATTTATCAAAACAAACCACAGTATCCAGGACGCATCTGCACTTGCAATCTATTCACCGGCTGGTATTGTAGTTCATACAGGTGACTTTAAGGTGGATTATACGCCGGTATTCGGAGATGCTATTGATCTGCAGCGTTTTGCAGAAATCGGCAAGAAAGGTGTGCTTGCACTGATGTGTGACAGCACCAACGCTGAGAGAAGCGGATTTACCATGTCAGAACGTACTGTAGGACATGTGTTTGATAATCTTTTTAATGAATATAAGACAAACAGGATTATTATCGCAACTTTTGCATCTAACGTAGACCGTGTACAGCAGATTATCAACACTGCGTATCGCTTCGGACGTAAGGTTGCGGTAGAGGGCCGCAGTATGGTAAATGTTATCACAACTGCAGCAGAACTCGGATATCTTCGTATCCCGGATCAGACACTGATAGAGATCGATCAGGTGAAAAATTATCCGGATGAGCAGGTGGTGCTGATCACGACAGGAAGTCAGGGTGAATCCATGGCTGCCCTTTCACGTATGGCAGCAAACATCCATAAGAAGATTGTGATCAAGCCGAACGATACGATTATCTTCAGTTCAAATCCGATACCGGGAAATGAGAAGGCTGTGTCCAAGGTTATCAACGAGCTTTCCATGAAAGGTGCAAAAGTTATCTTCCAGGATGTTCATGTTTCCGGACATGCCTGCCAGGAAGAGATTAAACTGATTTATTCACTTGTAAAACCCAAATATGCGATTCCGGCACATGGAGAATATCGTCATCTGACTGCACAGAAGAATATTGTTCTGGAACTGGGAATTCCAAAAGAAAATATTTTTGTTCTTGCTTCCGGAAATGTACTGGAGCTTGACAGCCAGAGTGCTCAGATTACAGGAACTGTACACACAGGTGCGATTCTGGTAGACGGACTTGGTGTGGGTGATGTTGGAAATATTGTTCTGCGTGACCGTCAGCATCTTGCAGAAGATGGAATCATGATTGTTGTGGTAACGCTGGAGCGTCACAGTAATGTGGTGCTTGCCGGACCGGACATCGTCTCCAGAGGTTTCGTATATGTAAGAGAATCTGAAGATCTGATGGATCATGCCAGAGAAGTAGTAGAGAATGCGCTGGATTCCTGTCTGGAACGAAATATTACGGACTGGGGTAAAATTAAAACTGTTATAAAAGATGCGCTCAGCGAATTTTTATGGAAACGCACAAAGAGAAGTCCGATGATCCTGCCTATCATCATGGAGGCATAAGATGGAAACAAATACTATAGAGGAAAGCATTAACAGACTTCTGGAAGCAGTCAAAGAGAGTCCGGAATATCTGGAATTTCGCAAACAGAGCACAATTCTGGGAATGGATTCGGAACTGAAAGCAAGAGTGGATGCATTCAGAGCAGATAATTACAGAGTTCAGAATGAAGCAGATTCTGATAATCTGTTTGAGGTTGTAGAACAGATGGGAAAAGAGTCAGCAGAGCTTCGCAGGCATCCACTGGTAAATTCATATCTGGATGCAGAGCTTGCCCTCTGCAAGATGATGCAGAGAATCTGCATAAAACTGACAGAAGACATTGATATGGATGTCCCGGCAGTATAAGAAAGGAAATAATTATGAGTGATACGAAGGAACGTGCAGGTGCGGCTGGAGTTGTTGTAGCTGGAGTATTTTTTAAAATCGCACTTTATGTTTGTGTGGTAGTGTTACTTTTCTGGGTGGGACGAGCTTCTTTCCAGTTTGGACATGATGTCTTTAATCAGCAGGCTATGAGTCCGGGAGAGGGACAGGAGGTCACAGTAGTGATCAAAGAGAATGTTTCTCTGTATAAAATTGCCAAAACTCTTCAGAAGAAAGGTCTTGTCAAGAGTGCGCGGGTATTTTATGTGCAGGAGAGATTATCTGCCTATCATGGTAAGCTTCAGCCGGGAACTTATCTCTTAAGTACGGCATATACACCGAATCGTATCATGGAAATCCTGGCAGGAGAGGATGAAGAGGAAGGGGCAAGTGATTCGTGATAGTTGATGAGCGAATGCGTACCTATATCAATTCGCTGGATATGGGAAATACACCGTTTCTGGAAGAACTGGAACAGTATGCCATCAGGGAACGGGTACCTATTATCCGACGCGAAATGCAGAGTTTTATAAAGATGCTTCTGGCTTTAAATCAGCCAAAACATATTCTGGAGGTGGGGACAGCCATTGGCTTCTCCACACTTCTTATGTGTGAGTATGGTTCGCAGGATCTGGAAATCATTACCATTGAGAATTATGAAAAAAGAATTCCCATTGCAAAAGAGAATTTCCGCAGAGCCGGCCGTGAATCACAGATTACTCTGCTGGAAGGAGACGCAGGACAGATATTAAAAGAACTGGAAGGTCCTTTTGATATGATCTTCATGGATGCGGCAAAGGGGCAGTATATTAACTGGCTGCCGGATGTGATGCGCCTGATGTCAAAAGGCAGCGTCCTGATTTCTGACAATGTGCTTCAGGAAGGAGACATCATAGAGTCTCATTATCTGGTAGAGCGCAGGAACAGAACCATATATAAGCGGATGCGTGAGTATCTGTATGAACTGAAACATAATCCATCTCTGATAACTTCGATCATTCCGCTTGGAGACGGGGTTACAGTCAGTGTGAAACAGGAGTAAACAATATGAGAAAAATTGAATTGCTGGTTCCGGCAAGCAGTCTTGAGGTATTAAAGATCGCTGTTATTTTCGGGGCAGATGCAGTATATATCGGAGGGGAAGCTTTCGGACTGAGGGCAAAAGCCAAGAACTTCTCACATGATGATATGAAAGAAGGAATCGCTTTCGCTCATGAGCATGGGGTAAAAGTTTATGTGACTGTAAACATCCTGGCTCACAACTATGATCTGCCGGGTGTCAGAGAGTATCTGACAGAGTTAAAAGACCTGAAACCGGATGCCCTGATTATCGCTGATCCGGGAATCTTCATGTATGCAAAGGAAATCTGTCCGGAAATTGAACGTCATATCAGCACGCAGGCGAACAATACAAATTATGAAACCTATCGTTTCTGGTACAATCTGGGAGCAAAGCGTGTGGTAACAGCCAGGGAGCTGTCTCTTGCTGAGATCAGAGAGATCAGAGAGCATATCCCGGATGATATGGAGATTGAGACCTTTATCCACGGTGCGATGTGTATCTCTTATTCAGGCAGATGCCTGCTCAGCAATTATCTCGCAGGACGGGATGCAAACCAGGGAGCCTGTACTCATCCGTGCCGCTGGAAATATTCTATCGTGGAAGAGAAGCGTCCGGGAGAATATATGCCGGTATTCGAGAATGAGAGAGGAACTTACATCTTTAATTCCAAGGATCTCTGCATGATCGAGCATATGGATGATATTATAAACAGCGGAATCGACAGCCTGAAGATCGAAGGCCGTATGAAAACCGCACTCTATGTGGCAACTGTTGCCAGAACTTATCGCAGGGCAATTGATGACTATATGGAGAATCCTGAGAAATATCAGGCAAATATGCCATGGTATCAGGAGCAGATTTCCAACTGTACTTACAGACAGTTTACCACCGGATTCTTCTATGGAAAACCGGATGAGAACACACAGATCTACGATAACAATACCTATCAGAAAGAATATACTTATCTGGGCTTTGCAGAGGCAGTGGATGAACGCGGCTATGCACAGATCACCCAGAGAAATAAATTCTCTGCAGGAGAGACGATTGAAATCATGAAACCGGACGGAGAGAATGTATCTGTTGTTGTAAAGGGAATTTATGATGAAGAAGGCAATCCGATGGAAAGCGCACCTCATGCACAGCAGAAACTCTATATTGACCTGGGAACAGAGATTCAGGTTTATGATCTGCTGAGAAGAGCAGAATAAAAATAAACGCAGCCAACAAAGTTAACGTTGGCTGCGTTTACTGCATCCGGGGAAAAAGTCCGCGAAGCTTCTGCAATGCTGTTTTTTCAATTCTGGAAACATAAGAACGACTGATACACAGCTTTTGTGCAATCTCGCGCTGAGTTTCCTCTTTCATGCCAAACAGCCCATAGCGGCAGCAGATGACCTGATATTCTTTATCAGACAGGATTTTTTTCAGGGATTTCAGAAGATAAGAAGTATTTTCCCTGATATAACAGTCTTCCACAATATCTACAGGTGTACTCTCGATCACATCCAGCAGATTTATCTCGTTTCCCTCTTTGTCCGTACCAATCGGTTCATACAGAGATACCTCGCGCGAATGTTTCTTTTTGGATCTGAAGTACATCAGCAGCTCATTTTCTATGCACCGGGCAGAATACGTAGATAGCCGTGAAGCCTTCTGCGGATTAAAAGTAGAAATTGCCTTGATCAGTCCGATAGTGCCAATAGAGATCAGATCGTCTGTATCTTCGCCGGTTCCCTGGTACTTTTTTACCACATGGGCGACCAGCCGGAGATTATGCTCGATCAGGATATTCTTTGCCTGAGAATCACCCTCCTGATACTTTTGAAGATAATATTTCTCCTGGGATATGGACAGAGGTTTCAAAAAAGCCTTCAAATGCTTACCTCGAAGGGGACTTCTATATAGTTTATGTCGAGGACAGGGTGTTTGTGCTTTTCCAAAAATAAAGGATTTGACGGAGAAAGTGTAAGAAGATAGAATAAGAAACTGTAGAAAAGCAGGGAATTGAGGCAGATTCCTGTTCCGATAAATGTACTGAAATATTATAGAGGATTGCTATAGAGGTAAAAAGTATTGTGCTACTGGCACACAGCACTCTCTTATAATTATAA
>CAVCYJ010000012.1:0-27781 GCA_963605995.1 Holdemanella biformis
GCGCAGCGAGTTTGAGTTATTTGCGAATGCCTTTAGCAGATTTTCCGGGGCTTAGTTTTTCTTAAGGTCCGAAACCGAGCCGCAAAGAATTGTTGGTGCTTGCGTCCCCTTTTAGCAGATTTCCCAGAGCTTAGCTTTTCTTAAAACCCGAAACCGAGCCACAAAGAATTGTTGGCGCCTGCGTCTCACCTGGAATAAAACCCACTCTCCACCTCAACCGGAATAACCTTATCCTCAATCCCCTCAATCCCGATAAAACTCTGTCTGTACAACATCTCCACCATCCTGGCAAGATCCTCCCTGGTTCCCTGCGCTTCCATTTCCACACGATCATCCCAGTTGTTCCTCACCCATCCGGTCACACCCAGAGAACTGGCGATATGACAGGCCCGATACCGAAATCCGACTCCCTGCACTCTCCCTGAAAACCAATAATGCTTCCTGATCAGCTCTCTGCTCATGCCAGACATTGCCTCCCCGGTATCACCAGCCCCATCCTGACTATTACAATTACAATCATGACATTTCCTGCATTCCTCAGAATCACGCTGATCTCCATATCCATCCCAGACTCCTCTGGTATACTCCCCTGATTTTCCGGAAATCTCCGATGTCCCGTAAGCCTCCAGAAAAGTCTGATATTTCTTTCTCTTAAAAATACTCACGCTGTCGTCCCCATATCAGTCACATCACCCAAACATCAAACCTTAATTACAAAATCATCCTTTCTCGCCTTAGCCTCCGGATACTCCCCGGAACGATACCCCAGCACACAATGCCCGATACCAACATAAGACTCCGGCACACCCCACTCAGCCTTCAGGGCTTTTCCCTCTTCAGAATCAAACACCTCGCGTGCGCGATGGATCCAACAGGAATCCACACCCAATGCATGTGCGGCATTCATCAGATTTCCCATAACAAGACTTCCATTCTCCACACAGGTACCCTGCTCACTGTCTGCAAAAACGATCACAACTGTCGGTGCTCCATAAAACGGATCATTTGTACTACCCATTACGTCTGCATTCATCCTGGAAAGCTTCGCAACAAGCTCCGGATCCTGAGTCACCACCATAAGAGTTTTCTGCTGTCCCATCCCACTCGGTGCATATTTACCAGCCTCCAGAATCTCATCCAGCACATCTGTCGGAACCAGATCTTTCTTATATCCACGTACACTTCTGCGTTCTAAAAGATTCTTCACAACTTCATTCATATCTGATACCTCCCGTATTATCCGTCGCGTTTCCAGCCACAGGGCAAAACGTAACAATTTTTCTCATATTATAGCATGCCCGCCGGCTGAAATCAATCTTGCCCCCGGACCTGAACTGGGATATAATGAAATCTAATTACTGTTCACTCCGTGCCCAGTAACACACTTCGCGGGATATTACCAGTGAACAGTAACGAAATCTGTGTTATTATGAACCTACAAGAAACGAAAGGGTTTTATTTATGAACAAAAAAGAAATTTCCGAAATCAAAAAACAGTTCACACCCGAGAACTGTTCCATCACCCGCATCTGCGGATGCTATGTTGACGGAGAAAAAAACAAAAAAACTGAACTGAAAGAAGCATTTCTCTCACTTTCCGAAGAAGAAATGTTCAAATACTTTGATATCTTCCGAAAATCCCTTTCCGGAACCATTGGAAAGAATCTCATGAATATGGAATTTCCACTGGAGCAGGAATCCGAAGGCGGTACACAGCATTTTCTCATGAAACTCAGGGAAAGCAAACTCACAGACGACACACTCACAGAAGCTTTCTATGATAAGATCATCGAAAACTACGATTATCCGGAGAATTACTATATTATTCTGATCCATGCAGTATATGATATCCCCGGCAAGGCTTCCGACGGCACAGAAATGTTTGATGCCTCTGAGGAGATTTACGAACACATCATGTGCTGTATCTGCCCTGTAAAGCTTTCCAAAGCAGGACTTTGCTATAACGCAGAGACCAACAGCATCCGGGATCGTATCCGTGACTGGATCGTTGAACTTCCTGATGTGGCTTTCCTTTTCCCGCAGTTTAATGACCGCAGCACCGATATCCACGGAGTCCTCTACTACAGTAAGAATGCAAATGAACTCCGTGACATCTTTATTGATGAGCTTCTCGGATGCACAGTCCCTCTCTCCGCAGGCGGTCAACGGGATTCCTTCAATGCACTGGTTGAAGACACTCTGGGCGAGGACTGCAGTTATGATACTGTTTTAAATATTCATGAGAAATTAAACGATCTGATCGAATCTCAGAAAGATGAACCGGAACCTGTGATCCTGACGAAATCCGAAGTAAAGCGCCTTTTTGAAGAATGCGGTGTCGAAGACGGAAAACTTCAGTCCTTTGACGAGCAGTATGAACTCACCGCAGGAGAGAAATCCTCGCTGGTTGCTTCAAATATCACAAACACCAGAAGATTCGAGATCAAAACTCCGGATGTTGTTGTCCACGTGGATCCTGAACGCGCAGATCTTGTAGAAACCCGTGTCATTGACGGCCGCAGATGCCTCATAATCCCGATGGAAGGTGAGGTGGAGCTCAACGGCATCCGTGTACATACGAGAGACACAGCTGCTTCCGACGAATACTACAGTGAAAATCCTGATACTGAATCCGACACAGACCCCAAAGGAGACCTCTGATGAAAAACAATCACAAGCTTTTATTTTTTGATATTGACGGTACCCTGCTGACATCTTATCCCTGGACGGTACCGGACAGCACCAGACAGGCATTAGAGCAGGCCCGCAGCAACGGACATCTGATCTTCGTAAACTCCGGCCGTACTTATGCCATGATTCCTTCCATAATAAAAGATATGGGATTTGACGGTTATGTCTGCGGCTGCGGAAGTCAGGTTTATATGAATGACGAGTTACTCTTCTCATCCACGATTCCAAATGCACTCTGCCGCGAAGTCATAGACAAACTGCATCAGTACAGGATTTCCGCTTTTTTTGAAACTCCGGATAAAATTCTCTTTGATGGTACTGCCCCCGTTCTTCCCGATGCTATCCTGAAACTGAAATCAGAGGTTACAACAGAGGATCTGTCACTCTATCCCCCTGAAAAGTACCACTCATTTTCATTTGACAAGTTTCTGGTCTTTCCGGATAAAAGCTCTGATGCAGAGGCCTTCCGCAGTTTTGCAGACAGACATTTTTCCTGTTTCATCCATAACAGCGGTTCATGGGAAATCGCCCAGAAATGCTGCAGCAAAGCAACCGGCATCCAGTTTCTCGCTGACCGGCTTGGCGTCTCTGTTCAGGATACCTTTGCATTTGGTGACAGCAGCAACGATCTCCCCATGCTGCAGTTCGCAGGAAACAGCATTGCCATGGGGCAGTCTGATCCCTTAATCCTGCCGCATTGTACCTATCAGACAACCGATATCCTGGATAACGGCATTGCCAATGCCCTGAAACATTTCCAGCTGATTCTGTAATTCATCTGAAAGTGTACCAGTTCGTAACTGTTCAGTATCTTCACAATTACAAATCAAAATCCATTGAAAGTCGTCTGCGGCGACAGAATTTTCCTGAATACAACAGACGCAAAAGCAGCTATGCTGAAAACATTTCGTTTCCGGCATAGCTGCTTTTCACTTAGTCAGGGATAAAGCCTTCCTCTTTGATTTCTCTGATCATTCTGCTGTCTCTGCAGATGCTTCTTCCGAAGCTTCCTCAGTCGGTGTTACCGTTGCTTCTTCATCGTCCTCTGCTGCAGGTGTCCCGGTTACTTCTGTCTCCTCCGTATCATCTGCTGCCGGGGTTTCCGTTGCTTCTGCTTCTTCTGTAGTGTCAGCCTCCGGTGTTGGTGTTGCCTCCTCAGTTACTTCAGGAGTAGGTGTTGCCTCCGGAGACGGTGTCGGTGTGGAAGTTGGAGCTGTAAATGTATGATTGTCTGTAATCTTAAGTGTCTTGAGAACCTTCTTGACTACTTTGATATCTGCATCGTCTACCCACTGATCTGTTGTTTCAGTGTAATAGGTACTCTCCTTGGAACTCTGAAGAGATTCTCTCTTAGATTCAGTCGCATCCTCATCGTTGATCTTATCAAGTCTTACCACATAATATCCTGTATCTGTCTCAATAATATCATCTGCAACTTCTCCGTCCTTCAGTCCGCGCAATACTGTAAGAACTTCGTCAGGATATGCGGAAGAACTGGAATCTTCATCCTCATCTTCGCTCTCTTTTGTCGTAAAATTACCCTGTACTGCAGAATAGCTTTCATCTACCGCACTTGCAACTTCACTCATATCTGCTGTCGGATCTTCTTTCATCTTATCCAGAATCTCCTGAGCCTGCTCTTTCTTTGTTTCCTTATCTTCATCTGTTACATCATCGCCACTTGTGGAAATACTTACATAAGTAAACGTAGTCTGATTTGCCTCATCATCAGATACTGTGATATTCCCCTCTGCAACGATCGGGTCATGCATTCTGTACTGGATCGTCTGAAGTTCCAGCAATGTCTTCACCTGATCTTCTGTAACGCCAAGCTCTTTGATCGTATCTTCACCATTTGCATCCATAAACTGAGATGCCGCATCTGCGATCGCCGTCTCATCATCAGCCGTCAGCTCTACATCATAATCTGCAGCCTTCTCTTTGAGTACATACATCTTTTCTACAGCTTCCAGGCTGCTTGTCACTGCCTGATCACCATAGGTCTCTCCTGAATCCTCATCTGCTGTCTGATCCCAGATATTATCCGCACTTCCCATAAAGCTTAAATACATGGATGTTGTCTGCATCTGCTGCTCACGGGCATACAGGCTCACAATGCCAAGCGGAATTTCTGTTCCATCTACGGTGGCCACCGTTTTCGTTCCATCTAATGTTTTACTTCCACAGCCCGTAAGCATTCCCACCGACATCACACCTGCCAGTGTAACTGCTGCTGTTCTCTTTGCAATTTTTTTCATTTCTTCCTCCATATTATCGGTCCGGTTTCTTTCTGATTCCACTTTTCCAAACCATACTATTGCCAGTATAAACGTTTTTTCCGCCAAGGGCAAGGCAAATCGAAAAATATATGCTACAATTCACATATTTATCACGTTTGACAACCGTATAGCCCGATCATTTGCATGAAAGTACCGGAAAATCCATCCATCAGTTCCCGGCGGAGACGAGTTCCGATGACTGGCCTTCATCCTCAGCAATATCCCTTAATTCTCCGGCAAATTTCGTCAGATCATAAAGCAGATCTCCCTGTGGTTCCAGAATAAACTTCGGTTCTTTTTCAGTTTTAAACTGCAGGCTTCTCCTGTATTTCTGCATAAGGGGCGGAATCCCTTCCGGATTCAGTTTTGCTTTTGCATAAAGAGTAATACGCACTGTTTTTCCAATCTGCCTGATTTCTGTCACATATCCCTGATGGGCAATTGCTTTCAGTCTCGCAACAGAAAGAAGATTCAGTACCGTTTTTCCGGGCTCTCCGAATCGATCCAGAAGTTCCTCCAGCATACTGTCATAATCCTGCTGATTTTCAATCCCGGCAATCCTCTTGTAAATATCAAGCTTCTGAAATTCATTGCTGATGTAGGTATCCGGAATATATGCATCAATATTCAGGTCGACCGTTGTTTCAAAATCATCCATCGTATGAATTCCCTTCGCCTCTCTGACTGCCTCGCTGAGCATTTTACAGTAAAGATCATATCCTACCGCATCCATGTGTCCATGCTGCTGTGCCCCCAGCAGGGTTCCGGCTCCACGAAGTTCAAGATCCCGCATCGCAATTTTAAATCCGCTTCCCAGATCTGTATATTCACGGATCGCGCTCAGACGTTTCTCCGCTGTTTCTTTCAGCATCATGTTCTGCCTGTACATCAGAAACGCATACGCGGTTCGATTGGAGCGTCCGATCCTGCCGCGGAGCTGATAGAGCTGAGAAAGCCCATATCTGTCTGAATCGTGAATGATCATGGTGTTTACATTCGAAATATCCAGTCCGGTTTCAATGATCGTGGTAGACACAAGTACATCTATATCTCCGTTTACAAAAGAATACATCACATTTTCCAGTTCCCTCTCGCTCATCTGTCCATGTGCAAAATCCACCCTCGCATCCGGTACCAGCTTCGCGATCCGCAATGCAACATCCGCAATGTCTGTCACCCGGTTATAAACATAATAAACCTGGCCATCCCGGCGAAGTTCCCTGTTGATCGCCTCACGGACCGTTTCCTCATCATACTCCATAACATAAGTCTGAATCGGCATTCTGTCCATGGGCGGCTCTTCCAGGACACTCATATCGCGGATTCCTATCAGACTCATATGCAGAGTACGCGGAATCGGTGTTGCCGTAAGGGTCAGTACATCCACATCTTTCTTCATCTGCTTGATCTTTTCCTTGTGCGTAACTCCGAAACGCTGTTCTTCATCAACGATCAACAGACCCAGGTTTTTGAACTGTACGTCCCTGGACAGGACTCTGTGAGTTCCGACAACTACGTCTACCAGTCCTTTCTTCAGCCCTTCTATCGTTTTTTTCTGCCGTGCGGGAGTACGGAAACGGCAGAGAAGTTCTACATTCACCGGAAATTCTTTCATTCTCTGTGAAAAGGTATTATATATCTGCTGAGCCAGGATCGTTGTAGGCGCAAGGTAGGCTACCTGCCTGCTCTCCTGCACCTCTTTAAATGCCGCACGAAGTGCCACTTCCGTCTTGCCGTAGCCAACATCACCGCATATCAGACGGTCCATGATCTTCCTGCTCTCCATATCCCGCTTTACATCTTCAATGGCGCTAAGCTGGTCCGCAGTTTCCTCATATGGAAACATCTCCTCAAACTCCCGCTGCCATACCGTATCAGGACCGCAGACATAACCTTCCTTCGACTGTCGGGCCGCATAAAGATCCACCAGCTCTCTGGCAATATTTTTAACTGCTCCGCGTACCTTATTTCTGGTCTTGTTCCATTCCGGAGTACCAAGCCTGTTCAGTGTCGGGGTTTTTCCTATATCTCCTGCTGAATACTTTTGCAGACGGTCAAGCTGAGTCGCAGGAACATAAAGGATACCTCCCCCCTGATATTCAAGCTTGATATAATCCTTGACGATCCAGTCTACTTCCACCTTCTCAATCCCGCGATATATGCCAAGCCCATGTTTCTCATGCACTACATAATCACCGACAGAAAGTTCTGTGAAATTCTGAATTCCTGTTCCGTTATAATTCTTTTTTTTCTTTTGCTTCTTCTGCTCTCTGCCAAAGATATCCGACTCTGTCATTACCACAAATTTGATAAGCGGATATTCGAAGCCTTTCTTTGCATGGCCATAGACTACCATGATCTCGCCCGGCTGGATTTCCCTGTCGTAGTCCTCTCCGTAAAAAGCATTCAGCTCCTCTTCCCTGAGATCCTTTGCCAGACGCTCTGCCCTGGTCCGTGAACCGGAAAGCAGCACAACCCTGTATCCCTGTTTCTTATACTGTGCAAGATCCCTGACCAGAAGTTCAAAGCTGCTGTTGTAAGAACTGACTGTTTTCACATCCAGAGAATATTTCTCCCTGATTTTCCAGCCAGCCTGTTTCGGTTCAAGAGCGCAGACGGAAACACAGTTGCGTTTATTCAGTTCTTTCTGAAGCTTTTCGAAAGAACATATCCAGTTATCCGGCAGATTGCAGCTTCCCTTCTCTTCCCGATGTATGCGGCTCTGTCGATATTCCTCTTCTACCGCTTCCCCTTTTTCGGTCAGACGGTTCGGCTCATCCAGAAAAATGACAGACTGATCCTCCGGGAAATAGTCCGGAAAGAAAACCATATCAGACTCTCCCACATATTCTGCAGCAGGATAAACTGTAATCTCTTTCAGATTCTCCAGGGAGCGCTGGCTCTCTGCATCAAAGCTGCGGATAGAATCTATTTCATCTCCCCACAGTTCAATTCTCCATGGATTCTCCTCTGTAAGACAATAAATATCTACAATCCCGCCTCTGACAGAAAACTGTCCCGGCAGTTCTACCTGCCCCACACGTTCATATCCCAGCTTCACCAGCTCATCTTTCAGCTGCTCCATATCTACTGTGCTGTTATTTTTATAATGAATCAGCCGTTTCTTTATCTTCTCAGGAGATTCGAGAAAATCCATACATCCGTCAATACTGGTAACAACTGTAAGTTCTTTCTCCTGAAGCAGTGCGCGGATCACCTGCATTCTCTGTCTGAGCAGCAGATTTCCGTGGATATCTGCCTGAAAAAACAGGAGATCCTTCGCCGGATAAAAATATACATTCTTATCATAGAAGCGGTAATCCTCGCAAATTTCTCTTGCACGGCGCTCATCCTCTGTCAGGATCAGACGATACGGCATAGTTTCCGAAAGTCCGTACATCAGATGAACTTTCTGCGATTCCAGGCATCCCGAAATCTGCAAAATCCCTTTATTTGTTTTGCACTGTTCTTTTATCTGTTCAAACTCTGCAAGTCTCTGCAGAGGTGTCAAAAACGCTTTCATAGTCACCTCTCACATTCTGTTCAGATATACTGCCAGACTCATTGCCCGCGGAAATAAAAGCGGAGCCTGTCTCTGGATATCTCATCATTAACAGTCACCGCTTTTCATCACCATTCTTTTCGTTCGAATTTTATCCGAAACATACAGCCGGCAGATGCCGCCCTGCTGTTTCTTTATTTCTGTACAGATATTTTTCTGTTATATTCATTCATCGCTGCATCTGCACCCTGTGAAATCATAATATCCACAGCCCCTGCTGCCTTCTCTATCGCTTCATCCACAAGTTTCCGGTCTTCTGTGGAAAATCTGCCAAGCACATGATCGGCCAGATCCCAGCCTTTTGGCTTGGCGCCCACTCCAACCTTGATACGGAGAAATTTCTCTGTACCGAGCTGGCGGATAATATCTTTAATACCATTATGGCCGCCTGCGCTTCCCTGCTTACGGATACGCAGCTGCCCCGGTTCCAGATCAATGTCATCATAAATAATGATCAGCTCTGTCTCCGGATCAATTTTAAAATAATTTACCATTTCGCGGACCGGGCCGCCGCTCAGGTTCATAAAAGAAAGCGGCTTCATCAAGATCACTTTCTCTCCGCCTATTATGGTTTTGCCATACATGGCATTGAACTTTACACCGCCCTGAGGCACATGGTAATCCTCCACCAGTCTGTCGATCGTGTCAAAGCCCATATTATGGCGTGTCGCTTCATACTGTTTCCCTGGATTTCCCAGACCAACCACTAAATACATCTGTTCTTCTCCTGTCAGTTGAAATATACCATCTCGTCCTTCAGCGGTTCACATTCTTTTGCTTCCTCTGCATAAAGCACAATGCCATCCCCCTGATATTCTGTGCGGTTCTCAAAAGCAACCTTTGCCGTCACCTCTACCCAGCTTCCTTCTTTGATATGAGATGCATTATCACTTCTGCAGACATATCCCAGAAATGTGGTGTCATCTGCACAGCAGGTCATTGCCACACGGCCCGGAACAAAGAACTTGCTTCCCATTCCACGCGGTTTCATGACACGGCCCCTGAATCTGACCGTCTTACCTGTATATTTACCCGGGTGATCCATTGCATCCACAAACCAGATACCATAGTCTTCCGGTGCGATCTCAATGACCGGTGCATCAATGTCAAACGGCATTTCATCCTGGAAAATATCGTCCATCTCTCCCTCTTCATTTTCAAAGATGATCTCTGCGCCCTGATTAGCAGCTTTGATCCCCCGTCTGTATGCAGGAAGCGGGTCGCCCTCCTTACAGCGGTTAAACACAACCATATCTGTATTTCGTATCATATCCATAAACAGAGACTTCATATTTGCCATATAGACCTGATAGGTTGTCGCATCTACACAGGTAATCTCCTGTTCAATTCCCCAGCCTTCCGGAAGCTCCATCTGTTCAAATTTACTCACAAGCCACATACCGTTGTACTCAATCACAACACGTTCCGGCTGATGGATGATGTCCATGGCAGCCAGACGCTGAGGAGTCAGATCGTCCTCATCCTCGATCACTTCCACAACAGTGTTTGCAAGCTTCAGTGCATCCATATCATATTCTTCTTCGCCTTCTTCGCAAAGAATCAGCAATGTTTTGCCGGCAATAGCAAAATAGTCCTGCTGTAATGTAAAATCCAGGAAAGTTGTCTTTCCACTCTCCAGAAATCCTGTAACTAAATAAATGGGAACTCTGATATCATCCATAATATTTATTCCTTTATCCAAATCTATTCCGCAAGGTCAAATAATTCTGCAAGTTTATCCTCTTTCAGCCCGGAACCGATCACACACAGACGTCCTGTATATTCCGGTGCACCCTCACGGATCTCGGTTTCTTCCGGAACCATGTCAAAATAAATCCAGGTTCCATCTTCTGCCGGAAGCATTCCTTTTGCACGAAGAATAATGCCGTAATCTTCAGAAGCTGAAAGTGCCTCAAGCATCTTCTCAAGACCTTCCTTTGTATACTTTTTAATCGTTTCACGGCCCCAGCTCGTAAATACCTCATCTGCATGATGATGGTGATGATCATGGTGATCGTGTCCACAGCCGCATTCATGGTCATGGTGGTGTTCATGCTCTTCATGGGCATGGTGATGATCATGGCCGCAGCCGCATTCATGGTCGTGGTGGTGTTCATGGTCGTGGTGGTGTTCATGCTCCTCATGGGCGTGATGATGGTGTTTCCCGTGCTCATGTACATGTCCGCATTCCGGGCATACCTCTTCCTCTGCCATCAGTTCTTCTTCAAGAGATACCGGTTTTTCCATAACCTCAAGGATCTTCTTTCCGTCAAGCTTCTCGATCGGTGTTGTGATGATCGCTGCCTTTGCATTGATCCCACGGAGAAGCTCCATTGCCTGCTGTGCTTTTTTCTCATCAATGATATCTGTACGGCTCATGATGATCGCACCTGCATATTCAACCTGATTGTTGAAAAATTCTCCGAAGTTTCTCATATACATCTTGCATTTCTTTGCATCAACTACAGTTGTATAACTGTTCAGTACAATATCTACATCTCCCTGTACACCCTGTACTGCTTTAATAACATCTGACAGTTTACCAACACCTGACGGCTCGATCAGGATTCTGTCCGGGTGATATTTGTCTACCACCTCTTTCAGTGAAGTTCCAAAATCACCAACCAGTGAACAGCAGATGCATCCTGAATTCATTTCACGGATTTCGATCCCGGCTTCTTTCAGAAAACCACCGTCAATACCGATCTCACCGAATTCATTCTCGATCAGTACGACCTGTTCATCCGCATAAGCCTCTTTCAGAAGTTTCTTAATTAATGTAGTTTTACCGGCTCCCAGGAAGCCTGAAATAATATCAATCTTAGTTGCCATCGTTTGGTTTCTCCTTTTTTATATAAAAATATATGAGGGTCAAAAACACACTGTCTTTATTATACACAAGCCATCAGACAGTTTCAACCCCGTTACACGCAAAGAAGGGGACATGACCGTATCATGCCCCCATCTGTATTTCACTGATCAACCGTTGATCATAAAGCTCATTAATTTGTCGATATCTTCTTTCTCATAAGCAACGATCTCAAGCTCCGGAATCTCTCCGCCTGAGAAAATATTTGCCAGAGATACATACTGGGATAATTTGGATTTAAGGTTCAGTCTGTCACCTTCGCCTGTCACTAATTCTACTCTGCCTTCACAGCTGTCAACTACATCAAAAAATTTCTCAATATCCTTAATGTTAGATACTTTCATGCCTGTTCTCCTTTCAACATGCAAACATTCATTCTCACTTTTCCCTGTTTTCGCACTGATTATAACGCAATTATATTTAAAAAGCAATTATTGATTTTGCACGAATTTCCCGATATCCGTGCCATAGTTACTGTTCACTCCGTTAATAGTAACTGTTCAGTCCCCCCGCGGTTAATGCGGTTAGTATACAAAAACAGCCACACCATATGCCGGCAGCGGATATGCAAAGGAAAATGGTCTGTTATCACATTCCTGCTTCACAGCCTTAAATGTCTTTGGTTCTGTCAGTCCACTCTCATCCATAACAAGTTTGTACTGTTTCTTCTTCGGCACTCCTACTCTGTAATCCGGACGATCCACAGGTGTGAAATTAACCACATACAGAATATTATTTCTGCCGGTTGGAGATTTTCTCACAAAGCTGAAAATGCTTCTGTCTCCGTCATCAGCATTAATCCATTCAAAGTCCTCCGGCTTATTATCCGTTGCATAAAGAGCAGGATACTTCTTATATATGGTAAGAAGATCCCTGACATAGTCCTGCAGTTCTCTGTGAGGCTCTTCCTGTAAAAGGAACCAGTCAAGTTCCCTCTCTTCGCTCCATTCCCGAAGCTGACCAAATTCCTGTCCCATAAACAGAAGCTTCTTTCCCGGATGACAGGTCATAAAGGAATATGCGGCTTTCAGATTCTTAAATTTATCCGGCAGTTCACCCGGCATTTTCTCAAGCATGGATTTTTTCAGATGAACAACCTCATCGTGTGAAAGAACCAGCACATATCTCTCCGAATATGCATAAGACATGGAAAATGTCATCTTATTATGATTAAATTTACGGAAATACGGATCCAGCTTCATATATTCCAGGAAATCATTCATCCATCCCATATTCCACTTCAGGCTGAAGCCAAGTCCGTCATCCTCAACATCTCCGGTAACATACGGCCATGCGGTAGATTCCTCTGCGATCATCACTGTTCCGTGATTTCTGCCGCGGACTACTGTATTCAGATGTTTAAAGAATTCGATCGCTTCCAGATTCTTATTTCCACCATATTTATTGGCAACCCATTCGCCGTCCTTCTTACCATAATCAAGATAAAGCATGGACGCAACCGCATCTACACGGAGACCGTCTACGTGGCATTCTTCCACCCAGTACAATGCATTTGCGATCAGGAAATTCTTAACCTCCGGGCGTCCGTAATTATAAATCTTGGTTCCCCAGTCCGGATGCTCTCCCTGTCTTGGATCCGCATGCTCATAAACTGCGGTTCCATCAAAGTTCGCCAGACCATGTGCATCCTTCGGGAAATGTGCCGGTACCCAGTCAAGAATGACTCCGATCTTATTCTGATGGAAATAATCGATCATATATTTGAAATCCTGCGGAGTTCCGTATCTCGATGTCGGTGCATAATACCCTGTAACCTGATATCCCCAGGAACCATCAAACGGATGCTCTGCGATTCCCATCAGTTCCACATGTGTATACCCCATTTTTTTTACGTAATCTGTCAGGGAATGCGCAAGTTCACGGTAATTATAAAATCCCTCTTCATTCTCCTCTGTCCACGGATGCTTCATCCATGAACCCGGATGTACCTCATAGATAGCCATCGGCTGCTCTTTCTCATCGAATTTCTCTCTGTTCTTGAGCCATACGGCATCTTTCCATTTGTAATCTGTGATATCTGTGATCTTAGATGCCGTACCCGGCCGCTTCTCTGCGGCATTGGCATATGGATCAGCTTTATAAAGCTTCTCTCCATGTGCGCCCACGATAAAAAATTTGTATAACTGTCCGATCTTCGCTCCCGGAACAAATACTTCGTAAACACCGATCGGTCCTGCTTTCTTCATCGGACTGGCATTCTCATCCCATCCATTAAATTCACCTATCACAGATACAGCCTGTGCATTCGGTGCCCAGACTGCAAAATATACGCCTTTTTTTCGTCGATATGTAGTTGGATGAGCACCCATTTTCTTATATATCTCATAATGAGTTCCCTGTCCAAATAAATACTGATCCAAATCCGTAAATTTCATAACTTCACCCATCCGGAATCCTCCCTTAACATTCAGTTTCTATCTTTTCACAGATATAAACAGCTGCCACTTCCTGTCTCTTCTGCATGAAACCATGCCATGGAGTGTGTTTGAAAAAGCATTCCCTGACGGCAGCTGTGAACTGACTTTCAGTCATTCTATAGGTCTTATTATACCAACCACTATTCTGTACGTCAATTAAAAATATGTATACATTCAACAATTTTCCTATATTTTTCATGCTTTTTTTGTAACTATTCAGCAGTGCGACATTCTGCGGGAAATTTTGACATGAAAACAGACAAAAAACGGATTGCTATAAGCCGGACGACATGTCCCTTCGGTCAGAAGGTCAAAAAGGAGCAGAGAAACACATCTGCCATGTTTCTCTGCTCCTTCTTCCGAACCCTGCTCTTATTATTCTGATCCATCACTATAATCTACCGAATCGTCACTGTAGTCCTCTGAATCATCCGAACTTCCATCATCATAGCTGCTGTCATCGCTTCCATCTGACACTTCGGAAGAACTACTGTCTGTTGAATCCGTTGAGTCTGTTGAATCTGTTGTACCCGCATCTGTTCCGCCATTATATCCCGGAACTTCACCATTACTGAGTGCACTCGGCCAGAAATCAATATAACATGCATTCTGCAGCGTCACATTCTTAGCTTCCGCCATTTCACTCACAGTTACAAGCTTATATCCTTTTGCAATAAGATCCGGAATCAGTCTTATTGCAGCCTGTACAGAAGGCTCATGAATATCATGCATCAGAATGATGGAACCATCTGTAAGGTCACCGTTCATTACCGCATCGTAATCTCCGTCTGCATCCAACAGTTTCCAGTCTTCTGTGTCCAGCGACCACATGAAAAACGGTTTGCCTACTGTGTTGTAAATTTCCGTATTTCCATCTCCATACGGTGCCCTCGCCACACTTGCAGCCTGACCGCAGGCCTGGATCAGTGCATCATCTGTATCAGAGAACTGTTTGGCAACCGAATCAATGTCAATGGTTGTCAGCTGTGTATGATCCCAGGAATGGCTTCCGATCTCACATCCGATCTCCAGCATACGCTTCGGTGCATCCGGATATGCACTGACATTCTGTCCAAGCATAAAGAAGGTTGCATGTGCATTATTCTCTTCCAGACAATCCAGAAGCTCATCTGTATACTGTCCCGGACCATCATCAAAAGTTAAAGCCAGCATTGGGCGAACCTGTGACGGATCATAAGAACCATCTTCATTAAAGTAGTAGTCCTTCACTCCTTTGGTGACCCATCCTGTCTGAATATATCCATTCTCATCAAAAGAATATGTTACACCATCTATATCCTGAAATCCATTTGCAAAATATGTACCGTCAGCATTCTGATACCATTTTCCATTCGTATCCTCATGCCATCCTGCTGTCGTCGCAGAAATCTTATCCGTATCTGATTTACCCTTCAAAGGCTGTCTCACTGCTGCATCAGAATCTGTCTGAACCTCTTCTTCTGTCTCTGCCTGAGCCTGTACTGTTTCCTTTCCACTGCCGCCTGATATACGATGAGCGACCGGAACAATAATTCCTCTCACCACAAATACCACCGCCAGAATCAGACCTACTGCATACAGTCCGATCCTCGTATAATGGCGGATCATCATCTGGCGCTTCTTTCTGCGCATCCTTTCGCGCAAAACCCGCTTATCCATTGTTTTCTTTCCCCGCTTCTGTTACGTTATTTTTTGTCTTATTTAATCATAACTCATTTAGACGGTAAATACAATGCCAATATTCATACCGTTCTCTTCACGGTGATCATTACATTACTGTTCTACTTCTTCTGTACCCAGTTCTTCCTCCAGATTCTCATCAATCTCAGAGCTATCATCTTCTGAGCCATCATCTTCTGAGCCGGACGCATCTCCCTCTGCATCCTCGGCAATCACATCACCATTGGCAATCTTATCACTTACACTTGCATTCTCTATAATAAATTTCTCCACTCTCAGAAGACCTACAGACTCATCCACATAATCCTGTCCGTATGTGCTTACCAGTTGCGCAAGATCACTGACACCCATCTGTTCAACCAGTTCATTCTGCAGCTGAAGGCTCTCTTTGTCATCCAGAGACAGTCCTTCCGCATCCATGATTCCCTGCACGATCAGATTCTGCTTTACTTTTCCTTCCGCATATTGCTGACACTGTTCTTCAAAATCATCTTTGGAGATTCCCTGACTGTCAATAAATTCATCTAATGTCATATCTGCCGGTTCTGCGTAGAGCTGCTCCATACTGTTTTTGAATTCTGTGATCTGTGCGTCCAGATCCTCCTGTGGATACTCTTTGACTTCAGAGTTTTCGAGAACTGTACTCCATGCAGTACTCTTAAGAACTTCCTCTGCTGACTGCTTCGCTTCGTCTTCCAGCTGACTGCGCACACTTTCGCGATATTCATCTACTGTCGTACAGTCTGTATTCTCTGCCACCCACTCGTCAGTAAGCTCCCCTGCACGGCGTACATTCTGTACAGTAACCTTGTAGATCACTTTCTGGCCTGCCAGTTCAGAATCCTCATAGTCTGATGCAAAATCAATCTCGATCTCCTTCGTATCTCCCTTCTTCATTCCGATCACACCATTTTCAAATTCCTCAAACATCTGACCTTCTCCGATCACGAAATCATAATTATTGGCCGTACCGCCGTCGAAGGTCTGCCCGTTTTTGGTTCCGACATAATTTATGGTTACAAGGTCTCCCTTAGCTGCACCATCGGATACAGGTTCCGCCTTATCCTGCAGATTCTCATCAATCTGTGCCTGTACATCCTCATCAGTGATCGCATTTACAGTGTTGTCCAGAGTCAGACCTTTATATTGACCAATTGTAATATACTTATCAACATTCTCCACAGATACCAGGCGGGTAGTTCCGCTCTCTGCTTTCGACTCTGTCTTTGTATCATCCGTAACAACAGTACTGCCACTGCCGCATGCAGACGCTGTCAGTGCCAGGCATACCGCTGCCATGGCAAGATATATTCTTTTCTTCATAATTACGCTCCCTTCTACATTTCCGGTACCGGAGTTGGTCTCGAAGAATCCCACACCTCTGACACATCAAAAAGGTCACTGAGCATGTCCGGATTATAATACATTCTGTAGCCATCCAGATTTCTTCTTCCCTGACGGAAATAATCATCTGTGATCTGTACGAAATACTGGCTGGAATCTACATTGCAATAGTAACGATATCCCTGGCTCTTATAAAATTCATACTTCGCATTATCCGAAGAATAGCCTTCCCAGCTTCCGATATCCGCTCCAAACGCAAAAATGATCATGTCAGTCTTTCCCAGAATCGGTGCCACATAGCTCTGCCATTTCTCATCATCCGCCTGCAGATCCTCAAGCGACCGCTCCGAAACATTCTTGTGTCCCCAGGTATGGCTTGCAAATTCCCATCCTTCCGCTTTCATTGCATCAGCCACAGCAGTCGCATCCTTTACTTCCTGATCGTAATCAAAATCCGGATGCTCCTCCAGGAATTTCTTCTGGTCATCCTGAAGATTCTCGCCTGTCTTATATGCAATATCCGTACGATATCCCAGAACACCATTGTATCCTGTCATCGCCAGAATTCCTTTTCTTCCGTGATAAGAGAAATCCGGATGCTCTTTTACAAAAGTGTCGATCAGCGGAACCATATCATAGTCACCGGTTGAAACACTTCCATCATCCTCTATATATTCGTTCTTCACTTCACCATTGTCATCCACAACAAGTCTCGATGCAAATCCGTCTCCATCCATATAATGATAATAGCTTACATCATCCTGTGACAGCACAAACGGAATCTTTCCGGACGGAAGCAGGATGCTGCCCCTGGACATGGTTCCATCCTCATTTACAACAGCCATATCATGAGGGCTGACCATCACATATCCTTTATCATACATGCTCTGTATAATCTTGTTGAATTCATCAATTGTTGTCATATACTGATTATATCCGGCAGAATCCGAATCTCCGTCAAAAGCCTTCGATGTATCCCTGATCAGTGTATGGAAAAATACATGCGTGATCTGTTCCAACGGGTATTCCGTGCAGGTTGCCTTAGTATTTTCATACTCAGATACTGCATTCTGCATATCTGTACTGCTGTCATAATCCGCCTGACTCTTAAGCAGTTCTATAGCTCCGTCATAATCATACTGCTCCGCTTTCAGAGCAGCCTGTTCCAGGGCTGTTTCCCCCTGTGACTCATTCTCTGAATTCTCTTCCGTATTTTCCTGTGCTTCCGTCTGAGTATCAGTACTTCCATCTGTATCCTGCTGTGTCTCATCAGCTGCATCTGCATTCTGTGCCGTATCAGCATCCTGTTCTGCCTGCTGGCTGTCACCCTTCGTGTCTGTATTCCCGGACTGTGATTCCAGGAACGAAACATCCTGCTCAAAAGGAATCAGCCCGCATCCGTTCAGGCCCAGCGATATACACAAAGCTGCCGCCACCGCATATGCCATTTTTTTTCTCATGTTTTTCCCCTTTCAAAAATAATACACTCACCCCATGGTCGGAACCGGTACCGGTCTGGATGAATCAAAGACCTCCTGCGCATCAAACAAATCTGACAGAAGTTCAGGATTATAATACATTCTGTATCCGTCCAGATTTCGCCTTCCCTGTCGGAAATAATTACTGCGTATCTGTACAAAATACTGACTGGAATCCACATTACAGTAATAATTGTATCCCTGATCCTTAAGATATTCAAATTTCTCCCCGGAATAATCCTCCACGCTTGTAAGATCTGCCCCAAAGGCAAAGATGATAATATCTGTTCCGCCAATCAGCGGGTCTACATTCTCTTTAAATTTCTGTGTATCTGCCTGCAGCTTCTCCAGACTGATCTGGTTTACATTCTGATGTCCCCAGGTATGGCTTGCAAACAGCCATCCTTCATCCTTCATTGCCTGTGCAACCTTCGCCGCACCTTCCCTTTCCGTGTTCAGGTCAAAATCCGGATGTTCCTCCAGCCATTTTACCTTATCCGCATCCAGGTCATCCGGGCGGGTCTCATAACTGCTGTCTGTGCGATAACCAAGTATTCCGTTATATCCTGTAAGCGCTACAATTCCCTTCGCTCCTCTGTATGAAAAATCCGGATGCTCCTCCACAAACCGATCGATCAGCGGAACCATATCATAGTCTCCCACAGAAATACTTCCATCGTCCTCTACGTACTCATTACGCACCTTACCATCATCATCTACGATAAGCTTCGTTGCAAATCCGTCTCCGTCCATGTAATGATAATAACATACATCATCCTGTGAAAGTACAAACGGCACTTTACCCGGAGGCAGCAGGATTTCTCCGGCATTCATGTTGCCATTCTCATCTGCTGTTGCCATGTCATAGATACTGACCATAACATAGCCCTTATCATACATATTCTGTGTGATCTGATTAAATTCATCGATAGTTGTCATTACCTGATCATAATCTCCGGATTTATAGTCTCCGTCAAATGCTTTGGCGGTATCTTTGATCAATGTATGATAAAAAACATGCGTCACCTGATCAAGAGGCCAGGAAACGCAGGAGTCCTTCTTCTTCTGATAAACTCTGACCGCATGCTGAAACTTCTCACTTGTCTGATATGTGTCACTGCCCTGAAGCATTTCTATCGCTTTGTCATAATCATACTGATTCGCTGCATATTTGGCGCGTCTGTAAAGAGTCCTGTCTTCTTCGCTCAGGGTATCACCTGATCCCTCTGCAGATGCAGCATCCGCTGCTTCCGTACTCTCTGATGCAGCAGCCTCCTCAGACTCTCCCTGTACTGATGTAGTCTGTGCACTTTTCTCTTTTGTATCCGCTGATTTCACCAGCTCCGTGATCTTCGTCTGCTGTTTTCCGAAAAAATCCTGCAGTTCTTCCCCGCAGAAACCAATGCTGATTCCGATCACAGCTGCTGCCGCGACCGTCACACCGACCGCAATACGCCTTCTCTTTCTTCTGCGCCGGATCCTGTTTCTGCGTTCCATCCTGGCAGTCCTTCTGGCTTCATACGCATTATTATCATCATAGAAAAATTCTTCATCTTCGCTCCCTGCAGTCTCCGCCTGTGTATCTGTCTCTTTCTTTTCCTCTGTATCCAAAGGTTTCTCTTCGGTATTCTCAGAGTCCTGCTTCCATTCACTCATACTTTTCTCCTTTTCATCATCTGAATAAACATTACTGTCCACTCTATATCCGGTAACAGATAAATCCTGTTACGGGAATCCCTGCTGCAATTATAACCTTTCATTTGTTAAATTTCTACCGCTTTCCACGCATTAATTGTTTTTTAATAATTGCGTTTTGACTTATTTAATGATAAAATAAACGTTATGCAAAGGATTGCCGCCGCAGAGCAATCCATGTGAAAACACATACATTAGGAGGATGCAAATGAGTACAGTAACAATAGTCCTTCTGGTCATTCTTGTTATCCTGATCGCTGCACTGATCGGTTTATATTTCTTCGGCAAAAAAGCCCAGAAGAAACAGGAAGAACAGCAGGCTCAGATTGAAGCAACTAAGCAAACCGTTTCCATGCTGGTTATCGATAAAAAGAGGATGCCCCTGAAAGAATCCGGACTTCCTCAGATGGTAATTGATCAGACACCCAAGCTTATGCGCCGTTCCAAGCTTCCGATCGTTAAAGCGAAGATCGGACCAAAGATTGCCATCATGATCGCAGATGAGAAAGTCTTCGACCTGATTCCTGTCAAAAAAGAGATCAAAGCAGAAGTAAGTGGTCTCTACATCGTGGGCGTAAAGGGAATCCGTGGTTCTCTGGCAACACCGGCACCTAAGAAAAAGGGCTTCTTTGCCAGATTTAAGAAAAACTGAACAGCACACAAAAAGAGCCGCAGTTCTGTGAGTCTGATATCACAGAACTGCGGCTCTTTTTATATCAGCACGCAGCTTCCTCAGCTTTTTTATCCTCTTTCGACCGGATCAGATTACAAAATCCTTGCAGCTCTTCGGCTGTGCTTTAATAGAGAGATAACAGTCCGCTACATGCTCCTGATTCATATCCAGTGCATAATCCACCTTCATGTTAAGCCCGCTGTCATTCTCTTCCAGATCCAGGTTTGTTGCGGCAATTCCCATCTCAATCGTTCCATAGGGTGTTGTATAATATGTCATATTCTTCTTTCCCTGCTCAAAAACCATATGAACATTGATCACACCTTTTTTACGCACTTCCATTCCTTTCGGAGAAATCTTTATGTAATTAATCGTCGGCTCCGTGAAATCCTCCAGGATTTCCTCATATCGCAGATAATGGCTTCCATTCCGGAAATAGTATTCTCCCGGTACAACGATTTCAACAGGCTCCTGGTCTCCCTCCGTGTCTATCGACTGAAGTCCGCTTACGTGAATCAGTACTTCTTTATCCATTCTCTTTTACTCCTGATATTCTTATTACATCCGTAATCATCTTGCTGCATTACAGGTTATCGGGTCAGTATTTCTCAATATCGATTTTCTTTGTCATCTCCACATCATACGGCAGGATAGAATTGGCAAATTCCTTAAATTCATCTGCCAGGTCACTGACAAAGAATCTGTACGGAAACTCCTTCTGCTCTATACCGGTACTGGAGAGTCCCTTTTCCTCCAGCAGCCGTCCCAGTTCCAGAGCAGTCTCATATGCCGGATTCACCAGACACACTCCCTCTCCCATGATCTTTCTGATCGTGGAACGAAGCAGCGGATAGTGAGTACATCCCAGGATCAGGGTATCTACCTCCTTATCCTGCAGTTCTCTCAGATATCTGGCAGCAACCTCATCTGTTACAGGATCATGAAGCCACCCCTCTTCCACCAGCGGCACAAAAAGAGGACATGCCTTTCCAAAGACAGTGATCTCCGGATCAAGGGTCCTGAGATACTCTGCATGTATTCCACTCCCTATGGTTCCTACCGTACCGATCACTCCTACCTTCTTGTTTACCGTCTGCGCTGCCGCAACCTTTGCCCCGGGTTCTATTACTCCAATGATTGGAATATCAAATTCATCCCTTACCGTATCCAGCGCAAATGCACTTGCAGTATTGCAGGCAATGACAATTGCCTTCACCTTCTGTTCCTGCAGAAAACGAATGATCTGGCGCGAATACCTGATGATCGTTTCTTTTGATTTACTTCCATAAGGCACTCTTGCAGTGTCACCAAAATATACAATTTTCTCCGCAGGAAGGTTGCGCATGATTTCGCGCGCAACCGTCAGGCCTCCCACACCGGAATCAAAAACTCCTATCGGTGCCTCTCTGTCTATCTTCATTGATTTTTCTCCATCTCTTTTGATTGTCTCACTATTCTATCACCAATCAAGAGCCTGCGCAAGCCAGAAGGAAATCTTTACTTCCTGCTTATCATGATTTCCCTCCGGAAACCGGGAAAAGCAGAAGTCCGGATATATCGTTCCCCACCAGGCAGTGACTGCCGCCTGTTTCCGGTGTCTTTCCGTAATTTTCTGTATCTGATCCGGCATTGCTCCTGCCAGGACCACGCCCAGCAGTCCGGCAGTTACAGCAGCAGCCAGTCTTTTTAACCTTTTTTCTGTAAACATGTCTGCGTCCTCCTCAAAACATCTGTCATTTATCCGGAGTATCGCCTGAAATACGGAGATTTATACACTGATCTCCAGACTTCCGTTCTCAATCCCGACAAATGGAAGCTCCGGCAGCCTGTCCTCCTTATACTTCTTATAAAAAACTTCTCTGAGTGTCACAGCGGTTCTGTTTTTTCCGGTCATCCGGTTCTCCATCATTCCGGTGATGTATTCTCCTGCCGAAGAATTATCTTCCCCCTGCCATTTCAGGATTTCCAGAGGATTCTCTGCCTCAAACACATACAGATCCTCTCCTGTAAAATTCTCCTGCTTCAGATAATCAAGCAGCAGGCTCCAGCGGCCATCCTCTGCCAGTGTCTTCCCTATTACCAGCACCTGCATATGTCCCATATCAAGAAGCTTTTCCTGCGACCGGTCATATGCCTGTTCAATCTGCGCAAAGTCACTCCCTCTGATCTGCAGTATTCTGGCTCCGCCATCCTCTTCTTCTTTTTCCTGCCCTGTACTCTCGGACATATCCGGCATTCCGTAAATAAGCAGCAACCCTTCCGGTGACGCATCCACTCCCAGTGCCATTGGATAAGTTCTCTTCTCCGGCTCTACTGCCGCGCCGCAGCCGGTCAGAAAGAGACAGAAAGACAGGAGGCCGGTCATTACAGCCGGATGCTTTTTTCTTCGGCTGCTCTTTCCCCGAAACAGAAGATAAAGCTGACAGATCAGCATTCCGGGTACAAAAATATAGCCCAGGTACCATCCAAAATAATCCAGGATTTCCTTCCCATTTTCTTCCGGAAAAGAAATCAGAAAAATGATTGCCGGCATCCACAGCTGTCCGCTTCCAAGATGCGATTTCCGGATGATCTGATGTCCATAGTGCAGCAGGCTCCCAAGAGCAAACAGCAGACTGTACAGCAGAAATCCCATCCATATAACGTCAAATCTTGCCAGGATATTTCCCGGAAGATCAGCTCCGTCCAGCAACGGCAGAACCGGATAAGCTTCTGCTTTTACTCTGTCATATCCGAGTACTGACGGAAGCAGAAGCTCCATTCCCACAATGATCGCACCAAGTGTCAGGATTCCTCCTGCCGCTGTCCTGCCTGCACTTCCATATTTCTCCACATCTCCCAGCAGGAAAGGAAGTAATCCGATGGCTGAAAACGCACATAATATCCCGTAAAAAGAGCTCCGGATATTCTCCGGTGTCAGTTCCTCCCACTGTATTGTTTCCGCAAAATACTTAGTTCTCGCCTGTGGCACACAGAGTCCAAGCAGAATAAGAATCCCACCCAGAAGCAGACCGCCGGATACCTCCGCCATCCGCCCTCTCCTCTGCATTCCCCTGTCAGTCCCTATCGAACATACCAGAATCGCCCAGAACGCAATCCATCTTCCGGATATTCCCGTAAGCAGAGCCTCAGGGATCAGGTGTCTCAGCAGTGCCAGCAGATAGCCTCCCGCCAGAAATACATAAACCAGAAAAAAAATACCGATCAGCCGTCCTGTGAAACGTCCGGAAGTCTTTACCAGATCTTCACAGGCAGGGGTCAGGCGAACCAGCAATATCACATAAAAAGCAAGTACAGCCAGCGCCGGAACAGTTCCTGCCACAGCACTGATCCCATTAATCCCTCTCCTGCCGAAAACACATAACATAAACGGTGCCAGAAATGCCAGGAGTATCTGTCTGTACAGCTGCCTGTGTGAAATTCTGTTATTCTCCATAACCTTCATGAGCCGGACTCCTTTCTCTTTAATCGGATCTTTTGTTCTTTTCTGGCATAAACAGGGCGGAATCTTCTCCTGCGCAAAGGAACTCTCCAGATTCCTTCTTCATTACCCTCTCCCCTTTCCTTCCTTACAAAAGGCACCAGATACGGGATTCCGAAGCTGACCAGTCCTGCCAGATGTCCTGTCACCAGATATATCCCCAGCACGATTCCGTAAATTCCCAGATATCCCCCAAGTATCAGAAAAATATATTTCACCAGACGAAAGGCTGCTGCAAATTCTTCATTTGGCACAGTCATACTTCCCAGAGCAGTCAGTGCCACGATCATTACGACGATCGGGCTTACCAGATTTGCTTCCACAGCCGCCTGTCCGATCACCAGACCGCCTACAATTCCAATCGCATTTCCCAGTGAGCCGGGCACCCGCACCCCCGCTTCCCGAATCAGTTCAAAAGCCAGTTCCAGGAAAATCAGTTCTGCCACACTGGAAAAAGGCACTCCTTCCCTCGCTTCTGCAAAAGACAGGATCAGCGGTCCCGGCAGGATCTGCGTGTGAAAACGGATAACGGCCAGATAAAGTCCCGGTAGCAGAGTTGACATAACCAAAGCCAGATACCGCAATATCCTGAGAAAAGAGGCTATCTCAAATCTGTGATACCAGTCTTCACTGCTCTCCATAAAGCTGTTGAAATTTCCCGGTAAGATCAGCGCTTCAGGTGAATTATCGCACAGGATCACCACTTTGCCGTTCAGGATCTCCTGTACTGCACGGTCCGGCCGCTCTGTGGTCTGATACTGCGGAAAAGGAGAATACCATACATCCTCAGTCAGCTGCTCCAGCATTCCGCTGTCCAGGATCCCATCTATTTCAAATTCTTCCAGCCGCTCTTTTACCTTCTCCAGAAGTTCCTCATGTACCAGATCATCCATATATAATACCTGTGTCAGAGTATGTGAACGAAGACCTGTTTTGTATTCTTCTACCTTCAGTCTGGTATCCCGAAGCCTCTTCCGCACCAGTGCACTGTTACTCTTCACGCTGTCAGAGAATCCTTCTCTGGAACCACGGAGCACTTTTTCCGATTCTGCCTCCATCACACCCATGGACGGATAACCTCTGGAAGAAATCTTCATCGCCTTGTCATAAGCATCTATAAAAAAAATCGCATCTCCCGTCAGCAGGGCATCTATCGCCTCTTCCAATGTCTCCAGTTTCTTTACATCTGCAATTCCCAGACTGTTATTTCGTACAAATTCCCGGATCTGATCCGGAGAGATTTCCCAGAAATGATTAATCATCTTTCCTATTGCCGAATCATCCAGCATCATATTAGAAACTGCTGTTTCTATATAAACCATAAGACAGTCTACCTTCTGTTTCTCTCCCAGACGCATCGGACGTATCAGGATATCACTGCATTTCTCCAGTCTGTTCCGCAGATATTTCTCATTTTCACGCAGACTTTCAGATATTTTTGTCTGTTTTTTCTGTTCCTCCACAATTATCACCTCAATTCTTCAAAAAAAGAGAGGCTGTCCGCCTCTCTTAGAATTTCCCGATATTCAGATATTATACACAGCCAGGGCTGAAATTTCTCCGTAACTCATCTGCGGCCTCTGGATTTCTCCTTCTCCGCATGCTCATGTTCTGCATTCTCTTTCTCAATAGAACGCATGATAGCCATTCTCTGATTCTCGATATGCTGGAAAGAAAGCTGCTTCGCTCTCTCTACATCGCGTTCCCTGATCGCCCTGGTCAGTTCCTCATGCTCTCTTACCAGAAGATCTCTCGTCTCTCCTTCTTTGAGATACTCCACGCGGTAGCGGTAAATCTGTTCCCTCATATTGTTCAGTACCTGAATCAGCCTCTTATTATCCGAAGCCTGATAAATGACCTCATGAAAAGCAACATCTGCTTCCGCAAGCTTTACCAGATTTCCCTCCGCAATCGTATGCTCAAACTCTCTGGCAGCAAGCCAGAGCCTGTTCATCTCCTCCTCTGACATACGTGCACAGGCTTTCTCAATCGCAACATTCTCAAGTGCGATACGAACCTCCAGCACATCATTCAGATCTTTCTCTGTAATGTTTGCAACCTGGGCTCCACGGCGCGGGATCATTACGACCAGTCCCTCCTGCTCCAGCTTACGCATAGCCTCTCTGATCGGAGTTCTGCTCACTCCCAGCCGTTCTGCCAGTGCAATCTCCATCAGTCTTTCACCCGGCTTCAGTTCTCCCTTCAGTATAGCCTGACGCAGTGTATTAAAAACCACATCTCTTAATGGAAGATACTCATTCATATTTACCGAAAAATCACTTGTCATTTGTATGTCCCCCTGCTTTCGTTACTTCTGTTGCAAAAACCGTCTTCGCCAGCCCGCTCTCTCTGAGGGCAGCTGCCGCCGTATCCATTTTGTCTCTGTTGTCAAAAATCCCAAATACCGTCGGTCCGCTTCCACTCATCATCGCTTTCAGTGCACCATGTGCTTCCATCAGATCCCTGATCTCCCCGATCACCGGATACTTCCCGATAATTCCGGGTTCAAAGACATTTCCCATCTTTTCTGTCATGGACAGAAGATCACCCCGTTCAATATCACCGATCATTCCGTCGATATCCGGATGAAAAGATATCTTATCCAGCTGCAGGCTTTCATAAGCAGCCCTGGTGGATACATTGATCCCCGGCTTACCGATCAGGATAAAACACTCCGGTACCGGTACCAGTCTGGTCAGCTTCTCGCCGATTCCCTCCGCCAGTGCAGTTCCTCTCATCACACAGTACGGAACATCTGCACCAATATTCACCGCCCGTTCCATAAGCTCTCTCTCACTAAGCCCCAGTCTGAACAGATGGTTGATCCCAACCAGCGCAGTGGCAGCATCCGAACTGCCTCCCGCCATGCCCGCGGCTACCGGAATAAACTTCTCCAGCCGTATATCCACTCCGTCCTTAACCTGGAATTCATCCATCAGCAGCTTTGCTGCTTTGTATACCAGATTTCGTTCATCATTCGGAATATACGGATAATTCACAGAAAGAGAAATCCCCGGCTTCTTCACCCTTCGTATTTCCAGAACATCATACATCCGGATCGTCTGCATGATCATCCTGACTTCGTGATAACCATCTTCTCTCTTTCCAAGAATATCCAGTCCCAAATTTATCTTCGCTAATGCACGTAACCTCATAAATCCCTCCACCCCATCTTTTGTACTTTGTATACAATAAAATGCTTTGTACATATTTTAAATCATTTTATCTCTGTTTTCAATACACGATTGCTCATTTTATGTGGAATTTTTTTCAATTAGGGTCTGTGTTCGGGCACCTGTTTTACCAGAAGCAGCTGCTGACCCGGCTTCACTTCATTTTCCGCTACACTGTTTATGCTGCAGATTTCATCTACCGTTGTATAAAATCTCCTTGCAATATCCCACATTGTATCTCCGGCCTTTACGACATAAACGGTAATTCCGGGCAGACTCTCGATTTTCCTGTGATCCAGCGGCTGTTCCTCCACAGAGTCAATGATCTGCTCGGACGTTTGACAGTTAGGCAACACTAAAAAACCCTTGCAGGCCGCATAAAGCCTGCTTTTTTTGTGTCAAATTTTCAGTTTTTATA
>CAVCYJ010000013.1:0-27564 GCA_963605995.1 Holdemanella biformis
GGGTCAAGCGGATATTCGCAATCCGCTTCGCTACTTGCTCATAACCGAATAACTGCTCCGCAGTTTATCAGGAGTGGCTTGTACCACTCCTGATACAAGCAAGTCCCCACCCACTGCTTATTGCTTTTCATAATTGAAGCAGGGGACTTACTTGATTCGGTTAATTTGCGATAAACAGTCATATTCCGGACATGCGGGCATAAATTTTCTATATCACAGGCATGTGAGGTGGAATATGGGAAAGAAGCGTATTGCCGCTGTCGTGATCGTGACGGCGGTATTATTATTTACACAGACAGCTTCTTCGGTACAGGGAGAAGAGAGAAGGATACCTCAGACAGTAGACATGACTCCTGCTGTAGAGGAACCTGGTGATCTCTATGCACTGTCAGCAGTTCTGATGGATGCGGATACAGGCCGGGTACTTTATGAAAAGGATGGGGAAACACCGCTGGCCAATGCAAGTACCACGAAGGTGCTTACCTGTATTGTGGCACTGGAAAATGCAGCGGGAGATGATCATGTTCCGGTTTCGCAGAATGCAGCTTCTCAGCCGGCAGTAAAGCTCGGAATGCAGAAAGGAGAACAGTATTATCTGAAAGACCTGCTGTATTCCCTGATGTTAAAGAGCCATAATGATACGGCGGTTGCTATCGCGGAACACTGCGGCGGCTCAGTGGAAGGATTTGCCAGAATGCTGAACCGCAAAGCTGCACAGATCGGATGTCAGGACACATATTTCATTACTCCGAATGGTCTGGATGCAGAGGATGAAACGGGAGAGCACCATACGACTGCCAGAGATCTGTCACTGATCATGCGCTATGCTATTAAGAACGAAGCATTTCTGAACATCGCGCAGACAAGAGATTATACCTTTTCGGATATTACGGGGACAAAGACTTTTTCCGTACATAATGCCAATGCGCTGGCAGATATGATGGATGGGGTTCTGGCCGGAAAAACAGGCTATACCTCCAGAGCCGGTTATTGTTATGTCTGCGCCTGGGAAAAGGAGGGCAGAACATTTATAGTCAGTCTGCTGGGCTGCGGATGGCCGGACCACAAAAACTATAAATGGAGCGATACGAAAAAACTGCTGAACTACGGAGATTATAATTATAACTATGAAACCTACTGGCGGGAACCGCAGACGGGAAAAATCTCTGTGACAGATGGGGCGGAGGATGACTGGGAGATCGGGACTGCAATCTACCTGAGAGGAAAATGCAGGGTAACAGCCGAGGACAGGGAAAAAGAAATACTTCTGAAAAAAGGGGAGACTGTAATCTGTAAACCGGAGCTTCCGTCAGAGATAGAAGCCCCGGTACTGAAAGGGGAAAAGCTGGGGCGTATTGCCTATTATCTGGATGGAAAACTGATAGATTTCTATCCGGTTTATGCCGAAAGAGATATAGAAAAAATCAGTTTTAAATGGTATGCCCAAAAGGTTTTTCATGATTTTTTTCACTGACAGAAAGGGAAACGAGATACATATGAATCTGAATCAGTTAACATATTTTGTGACACTTGCACAGATCGAACATTTTACAAAGGCGGCAAAAAGGCTGGATATTACACAGCCTTCATTAAGCCATGCCATATCAAATCTGGAAGAGGAACTGCAGGTGCCATTATTTGAACGTCATGGCAGAAACGTGACGCTGACGAAATACGGGGAGATTTTTCTGAAATATGTAAGAGAATCCCTTCATGTTCTGGACACGGGAGTGAGGCGGACCAAAGAAGCGGCAAAGGTTTTCGACGGGAATATTTCTATCGGATATATCCATACGCAGGGACGTAACTTTATTCCGAAGCTCGTAAGAGGATTTCTCGATGAGAGGAACGGACAGAAAATTGATTTTCATTTCCAGAGCGGAGCGACCAGAAGTCTGATCCAGGGACTCAAGGACGAAAAATTTGATGTGATCTTCAGTTCCAGGATTGAGGGAGAACGTGAGATCAACTTCTGGCCTGTTTCGGAGGAGAAGCTGGTGGCAATCGTGCCGCAGGATCATGTACTGGCAGGAAAAGAAACTGTTGGCATCCGGGAACTTGCGAAATATCCGCAGGTATCCTTTCCCACGTCCAGCGGACTGTACTTCGTGATCCGGGAACTGTTTGAAAGGGAAGAGCTTTATCCGGAGATCGTTTTCGAAGTAGAAGAGGACGGGGCTCTGGCAGGAATGGTTGCGGAGGGCTTTGGAATCGGAATTGTACCGGATGTGCCCGTGATCCATACCCTCCCACTGAAGATCCTGAGCATTGAAAACCTGGAATATCACAGATATATTTATATGGGAACCATGAAGAACAGACATCAGAGTCTAGTTATAGAATCATTTATTGAATTTATAGAAAAAAACTATAAAATAAATGAAACAATTTAATGGTTTAAAGGGTTGCTATAGAAAAGCAACATTGATATAATAGCTTTAAAGCATCGTTCCGGTGAATATCGGTTTACGAGAAAGTATAGGAAAGACAGAGGAAAAAAGATATGAATCAGTTAGAAATACTCAGAGAGAGTCTTGGACAGTGTGATGAGATCATTCTGGATGCCCTTATCATGCGAAACAGAATCGTAGAGGACATCATGGCATATAAAGAAGCCAACGGACTTCAGATCCTGCAGCCGGAGCAGGAAGCAAAGCAGAAAGAGTGGATCGCCAGAAGAATGGAAGGCAGACGCCACGAAAATGAGGTTGCGGATGTATTTGAATGTATCCGTACGAACAGCAAACGTATTCAGGCAAGGAAGCTCTTCAACTATAACATTGTGCTGATCGGCTTTATGGGTGCGGGAAAAACCACGATTTCCGATTTCCTTAGGACAGTATTTGCCATGGATGTAGTAGAGATGGATCAGATCATTGCCGAGAGACAGGGAATGAGTATTTCCGATATCTTTGAAACCTACGGCGAGCAGTACTTCCGTGATCTTGAGACAAATCTGCTTATCGAAATGCAGTCCCGCAGCAATGTCGTAATCTCCTGCGGCGGCGGTACTCCGATGAGAGAATGCAACGTAGTGGAGATGAAGAAGAACGGCCGTGTTGTTCTCCTCACTGCAAAACCGGAGACAATCCTTGACCGTGTCAAAGACAACCACGACCGTCCGCTGATCGAGAACAACAAGACGGTTCCGTTCATCGCAGACCTGATGGAGAAACGCCGTGCCAAATACGAGGCAGCAGCCGACATCATCATCGAGACAGACGGCAAGAGCGAACTGCAAATCTGTGAGGAACTTGTACACAGACTTCGCACTATGGATGAGAATAATTAAGAAATAATCCGGATCAGACAAAAATCCCCGGCCACTGCTTTTTACAGTTAAAGCAATGGCCGGGGATTTACTCATGTATTGTCCGGGATATCAGCTTGTCTTATAGTCCCACTCTTTATGTGCCTGTTCAATGACATATTTCTTAAAAGCCTCCACAACCGGCGGATGATAAACATTTTTCAGCATTGCCATATAAAAGTTCCTCTGCCAGCTTGGTGAAACAAGCGGGAGGATCTTCACATCCAGAGACTGCAGGATCGGGATATTCGGGGCAACACAGATGCCAAATCCGTTGGCTACAAAGCCGGCAGCAACCTGATCCTCATCAATCTCATATGATACGTCAGGCGACTGTCCGATACGGGTAAACAGACCATCAATGATGTGTCTCAGCCCACTGCGCTTTTTGAAAATGATCTGTTTGTAGGGGATCGTTTCCTCCAGACGGACCTCATCCCTGGCGGCCAGCGGATGATCCAGTGGGACGATCACCACAAGCTCCTGTCTGGCAACCGGAATAAATTCAATCAGAGGTTCATTGTCGATCATGGAACAGAACCCCAGATCATACTTTTTCTCTTTTAATCCGTTAAGGATATCAGCTGTTAAAACTTTATCACAATAAAGGTTAAAATCAATCTTTTTACTGGGGTTTTCGTCAAGAAATCCCCTGATGATCTTCGGCAGAAAGTCAATTCCCAGTGTACGCAGGAATACTACGTCAATACAGCCCTCTCCTTTACCGGCCAGCTTCAGGCTGTTTACGGAAGAATCCAGATGGTTCAGCACCTCTTCCACATCTTTCAGAAAGACCTTTCCATATTTGGTAAGTGTTACATTCCTTCCGTTTTTTTCGAACAGCTTCACTCCCAGTTCTTCTTCAAGGGTAGAGATCGCATAGCTCAAGGAAGGCTGTGTGATCGCCAGAATATCGGCGGCTTTGGTATAATGCTCGATATGGGCAAGGGTAGAAAAATACCGCAGATGATACAGATTCATAGAAAAACTCCTTTCTACGTTTTATCTTTTTGGAATTTTTTACAGGTATCCGGCACACTGGTATTTGGCTGAAAATACCGGGTACAGCTGTAATTATCGTTGATTTTGCACAAATAAACTGCTCTGTATTTGGCACATAAAGAGATTATAACATAATACATTGAAAAAATCTATGGATTCGCGCAGTAGAACTAATTTGTTTTATATTTAACAAAGATATATAATGCTTATATCAAAAAGATACAAAATAATTCCAAAATAAACAAAAAAATTATGCGAATTTTTTAGGAGGAAAAAAAGATGTCAAAAGAATTTCCAATCACAATCAGTTCCTGGACACTGGGAGATCAGTGTAAATTTGAAGACAGAGTGATCGCTGCAAAGAATGCGGGATACGAAGGAATCGGTCTTCGTGCGGAAACTTATGTAGATGCACTGAACGAAGGACTTTTTGACAAAGACATCCTGGCTATTCTGGACAAACATGGTATGAAGGTAACAGAGGTTGAGTATATCGTACAGTGGGCAGAAGAGCACAGATCCTATGAGCAGAAATACAAAGAACAGCTCTGCTTCCATATGTGTGAATTATTTGACGTAAAACAGATCAACTGTGGCCTGATGGAAAACTACTCCGTAGAATATACAGCTCAGAAATTAAAAGAATTATGCCAGAGAGCAGGAAAATATATCATCGGTGTTGAGCCAATGCCATACAGCGGAATCCCGGATATGAAAAAAGGATGGGCAGTAGTAAAAGCAGCTGACTGCGAAAATGCAAAACTGATCATGGATACATGGCACTGGGTAAGAGCAAACCAGCCGATCGACCTTTCTGTTATTGAAGAAATCCCGGCAGACAAGATCGTATCCATCCAGATCAACGATGTATGGGAAAGACCATACGCAACAACAATCTTAAGAGATGAATCCATGCATGACCGCCTTGCACCTGGAACAGGAATCGGATGTACAGCAGATTTCGTTAAGATGGTAAAAGCAAAAGGAATCAAACCAAACGCAATCGGTGTAGAGGTTATCAGTGATGCCATCCTTGCAAAAGGACTTGAGTATGCTGCAAATCATACATATGAGAACACAAAGAAGGTACTCGAAGAGGCATGGCCGGAAGTACTTCAGTAAATCACTGACAGATATGACAGAAAATCAGGCAGAAGAACAGATTCTGCCGGATTTTCTGTGTGCCACAGAAAATAAATATATAATAAATAAAAAAACATCCGGAGAAAGAGAGGAAATCATTTATGAAATTTAATGCAATGTTTCAGCCGATCAACATCGGACCAATGACAGTAAAGAACCGTTTTGTGGTTCCGCCAATGGGAAATAACTTTGCAAACACAGACGGAAGCATGAGCGAACAGTCTGTAGCTTACTACGCAGAAAGAGCAAAGGGTGGTTTCGGTCTGATCACGATCGAAGCAACAGTAGTACATAAGGGCGCAAAAGGCGGTCCGCGTAAGCCATGTCTTTATGATGACACTACGATCGAGAGCTTCCGCAAAGTAGTAGATGCCTGTCATGCAGAGGGAGCAAAGGTTTCCGTACAGCTTCAGAACGCAGGTCCGGAAGGAAATGCAAAGAATGCAGGTGCACCGATCGAGGCTGCTACAAGCATTCCGGCAGACTGCGGAAGAGATACACCGAAGGAAGTTACAACTGAAGAAGTTTACGAACTGGTAAAAGGCTATGGCCTCGCAGCAAAGAGAGCTATGGAAGCAGGTGTAGATGCAGTTGAGATCCATATGGCACACGGATATCTGGTAAGCACCTTCCTTTCCCCGAGAACAAACAAGAGAGTGGACGAATTTGGCGGTTCCTTCGAGAACAGAATGCGTTTCTCCCGTCTGATCATCGAAGAAGTGAAGAAAGCAACAGAAGGAAAAATCGCAATCCTTGCCAGAATCAACAGCTCCGATGAAGTACCGGGCGGTCTTGATGTGCATGACAGTGCTGCGATCGCCGCATATCTGGAAGGCTGCGGGCTGGATGCGATCCATGTATCCCGTGCCGTTCATATCCGTGATGAATTTATGTGGGCACCGACAGTTACACACGGCGGTTTCTCCGCTTCTCAGGTAGAAGAGATCAAACGTGCCGTATCTATCCCTGTGATCACAGTCGGACGTTATACAGAGCCGCAGTTCGCAGAATTAATGGTAAAAGAAGGACGCTGTGACCTGGTTGCATTCGGACGCCAGAGCCTTGCAGATCCGCATATGCCATTAAAAGCACAGGAGGAAAGACTGGAAGATATGACTCCGTGTATTGCCTGCCTTCAGGGCTGTGTGGCAAATATGTATGCAGGAAACCCGATCTGCTGTCTGACAAATCCATTCCTCGGACACGAAGCTCAGCCAATCGCTCCGGCAGAGAAGTCTAAGAAGGTAATGGTGATCGGCGGTGGTGTTGCAGGTCTTTGCGCTGCATTTATCGCACAGGAAAAAGGTCATCAGGTAACACTTTATGAATCAAGTGACAAACTCGGCGGAAATATGCGTCTCGCAGCTTATCCTCCGGGAAAAGGTGACATCACAAACATGATCCGCAGCTATATCGTCCGCTGCCAGAAAGCAGGTGTTGTTATCAAGATGAATCAGGAAGTAACCCTGGATCTTATCAAAGAGGAAAAACCAGACAGCGTGATCGTTGCTTCCGGTTCCAGAACCCTGATCCTCCCGATCGAAGGTATCGACAATCCGGCAATCATCCACGGCTCTGATCTTCTTGACGGCAAGAGAGCAGCAGGAAAGAAAGTCCTGGTTGTAGGCGGTGGAATGGTTGGATGCGAAACAGCAGCATTCCTCGGAGAGCAGAACCATGATGTAACAGTTATCGAGTTCAGAGATACTGTTGGTGCAGATGTGATCCATGAGCACAGAGTTTACCTGATGAAGGATTTCGAAGATTACGGAATCAAAGAAATTACAGGTGCAAAAGTATGCAAGTTCTATGAAGACGGCGTAGAGTATGAGACAGCAGACGGACAGAGACATGAGAGCAGAGGATATGATTCTGTTATCCTTTCCATGGGATTCAGAAACTACAATCCATTCGGAGACGAGATCAAAGAAATCGTGCCGGATACCTATGTGATCGGTGATGCGATCCGCGCAAGAAGAGCTCTTGACGCTACAAAAGAAGCATATGAGATCGCTTCCGCATTATAAATAACAGCAGAAACCGAAAATAACTTTACAAATAAACAGTATCAGGGTATAGTTGAGATATACTCTGATACTGACAAAAATATATCAGGAGGCAAAAGGAAATGGAACAGAGAATCAAAGGAACAACAGGCTTAATGGCACTTATCGGAAGCCCGGTAGGACATTCAGGATCACCGGCTATGTACAACTTCAGCTTCCGTTATCACAACCTTGACTATGCTTACATGGCATTTGACATCAAGGAAGATCAGGTTCCGGCTGCACTGGATGCAATGCGTCTGTTCAAGATGAGAGGTGCAAACGTTACCATGCCATGCAAGAATGAAGTTGCAAAGCATATGGACGAGCTTTCACCGGCTGCAAGAATCATCGGAGCAGTTAACACGATCGTAAACGAGGACGGCAAGCTCATCGGACATATCACAGACGGTATCGGATTTGTCCGCAACTTAAAAGAACACGGTGTTGATGTAAAAGGCAAAAAGATGGTAGTTCTCGGTGCCGGCGGAGCTGCAACAGCAATCCAGGTACAGTGTGCATTAGACGGTGCGGAATCCATCTCTATCTTCAACCCTAAGGATCCATTCTTCGCCCGTGCAGAATCCACAGCAGAAAAGCTGAAAAAAGAAGCACCGGAGTGCAAGGTTCAGGTATTTGACCTGGCAGACGAAGCAAAACTGAAAGAAGAAGTTGCAAACGCAGACATCCTCGTAAATGCAACACTTGCAGGAATGAAACCTCACGAAGAGCTGACTCTGATCAAAGACAAATCCATGTTCCGTCCTGACCTTGTAGTAGCAGACGTAGTTTACAATCCTGCTGAAACAAGAATGGTAAAAGAAGCCAAAGAAGCAGGCTGCAAGCTTGCAATCGGCGGAAAAGGAATGCTGTTATGGCAGGGTGCGGAATCTTATAAACTTTACACAGGACTGGAAATGCCAACTGATGAATATCAGAAATTCCAGGCAGAAAACGAAGGGAAATAAGAGTAATGGGACAGACTAAGAAAAAGAATCTGGTGGTTACTTCAATCGCCCTGTATTTTACATATTTTATCCACGGTTTTGGTGCTTCCATCATGGGACAGTACAAACCAGAGCTTTCCTCAGCCTGGGGATCTGAGATCAGTGCCGTTGTAGCTGTTATCGCTGCACTGGGTCTGGGTCGTCTGATCTCACTTCCATTCTCAGGACCTCTTTCCGACAAGTTCGGAAGAAGACTGAGCGGAATCATCGGTGTACTCTGCTACACCGCATATTTCCTTGGAATCGCTTACTCACCATCCATGGGTGTGGCTTATGCTTTCGCGATCGTAGGTGGTATTGCAAACTCATTCCTTGACACCTGTGTAAGCCCGACCTGTATGGAAATCTATGTAAACAATGCTTCCGTAGCGAATATGTTTACGAAGTTTTCCATGTGTATCAGCCAGTTTTTACTGCCATACCTGATCGGATATGTTGCTTCTGCAAATATGTCCTACAGAACAATCTTTATTTTTGCAGGTGCTGCAATCTTCATCGATGGTATCCTGATCCTGTTCCTGCCTTTCCCGGAGAAAGGTACACCAAAAGCAGAGAGCAAGGCAGCACCAAAAGCGAAACTGAAGATCACACCGGCTGCTCTGGCAGCAATCCTGATCGGATTTACAAGCTCCTCCACATTCATGCTGTGGCTGAACTGTAACAAAGAGCTTGGTATGTTATACGGAATGACCAGCGAACAGGCCGGAAAGATCCAGTCCTTCTATGCAATTGGAACTTTCGCAGCAATCATCTGTTCTTCCATCCTGATCAAAAAAGGACTGAAAGAGATTAACATATTGATCATTTATCCGCTGATTTCTACTGTAATGCTGTTGCTCTGCTATATGATCCAGACTCCGGCTATCTGTCTGATCGGTGGTTTCGTGATCGGATTTGCGGGAGCCGGCGGTGTATTACAGTTAGCTACTTCCACAACAGCAGAGTTCTTCCCTGAAAACAAGGGAACTGCAACCTCTATGGTAATGATCGCATCCAGTATCGCAAACTATACGATCCTGAGCCTTGCAAGTTATATCACAAAGGTTGGAGGGGACGGAGCACCGAGAATGATCCTTCTTCTCAACGCAGGTGTAACTGTGATCGGTATTCTGCTTGCTTTATTTGTAAAGAAAAACAAAAAGAATTAATTATATAATGATGGAGAGCCAATCCAGCCGGAAATGGTTTCGTATTCCGGGTGGATTGGTATTTCTTTTGAACTGTATTGTTTAAAAATTAACAATAAATATAGAAAACATCCGTCAAAACATAGAAAAAGTCAAACAATTTAAAGAGGAGAATCTGTATGGCACACACAAGAACACAAAGAAGAGAAAACGAACTGCCTTATATCCCCTTTGGACCATTTCAGATAAGACTTCCATTTATACATTATAAGATAGAATCTGTTGAGTTCATTCAGGGTCTGATCCTTGGAGTTACCGCACTGGCTGCTGTTCCCTACCTGGAACAGTATCTCGGGCTTCCTTACGAACTGGCATGGAGCTGTGTAATCATTGAGACTTTCCTTTACCTGCTGCACAGTCTTCTGGGGGATCCGGTAGTACCGGGATGGATCACGCCGACTCTGCCGCTGACTATTGTATTCCTGGAAGGTTTCCCGATGGGAAGCGAACGAATACAGGCCATGATCGCGCTGCAGATGCTGGTAGGAATTGTATTCATATTCATGGGTGTGACGAAGCTGGCCGACAAATTCGTTCATGCGGTTCCGGATTCTGTCAAGGGTGGAATCCTCCTTGCGGCACCTGTCACGGTTATGGCCGGACAGCTGGCAGAGGATGGAAATATGCACAAATATCCGCTGGCGATCGTTGCAGGTGTGGGACTGCTGATCCTGATCAGCTTCTCTGATAAATATCAGGAGAAGAGAAAGACAAATAAATTTCTGGATCTTGTTGCCAGATACGGAAACCTTTTTCCATATCTGATCGCCATGGTAGTAGGACTTCTGGTAGGAGAACTGGATGCTCCGGGACTGGAGATCGGAACCTTCATCAAGATCCCGCAGTTTAAAGAGATCCTGGACCAGGTAAGTATCTTCGGTGTCGGAATACCGCCGATATCCATGTATATCAAGGCATTACCGCTTGCATTAGTGTGCTATGTTATCGCTTTCGGTGATTTCGTTACCACAGAGACTCTGGTATCAGAGGCGCGTCAGGCGAGAGATGATGAATATATTGATTTCAATTCCAGCCGTTCCAATATAGTAAGCGGCCTGAGAAACCTGATCCTTTCCATCATTGCACCGTTCCCGCCACTTTCCGGTCCGTTATGGGTAGGAATGACGGTATCTGTATCCATGCGTTACAAAGAAGGAAAAAAAGCGATGAAATCCCTTCTTGGAGGAATGGCTTCTTTCCGTCTGGCTACTTTTTTAAGTGTGCTGATCATACCGGTAGTAAGCTTCTTCCGTCCGATCTTCGGAGTGGGCTCCTCCATCACACTGATGTTCCAGGCATTTGTGTGTGCGAGAATCGGTATGGATTACTGTAAGAGTGACAGAGACAAGATGATCGGAGGTGTAATGGCAGCGGTACTGGCAACACAGGGAACTGCATGGGCATCCGCGTGGGCTCTGGCTGTAGGCTTTGGCTTAAACCTCTTCCTTTCCAACTGGAATCCGCTTGAGAAGAAAGAACTGCCTGAAAAGAAAGAGATGTAAGAAGAACAGAAGATCATATATAAAGATCAGATAGAAGAGTATACAAAAAGAACAGCCGGGATTCATGGCTGTTCTTTTTGTACGTGGAGTATTATAAATTTTTATCAGCGATAACTTTCAGTGAATCGCCGAAGATCACTGAGCAGTTACCGTTATTCTTTTACATTTATCCGGAACATTCAGCGGAAATAAATGTTCCGGATGCTGTGCAAAAATGTTTACGGATTTATAACTGTTTAAAAGCGGATATAAACAGTTATACAAAAATTTTAAGGAGTCATTAAACCTGAATTATAAACTGTTATGAATGAAATCAAGTACCATTTTTAATTCAGTTGCACTGATCTGTCCCGGAGCAGAAGCCTTGGATGCAGTACCGAAGGTGAGAGCGGAGCCGAATGTCTCACCTGTCAGGCGGCTGAAAACACCCATTTCTGCCATGGACATGGTAATGATCGGACGGTCAGCATAGTTCTCATACATTTCCAGAGTAGCGGAAAGAAGTGTAAGAAGATCCTGCTTGCAGTTCGGCATTACAGCGATTTTCGGGATATCAGCTCCCATATCCTGCATCATACGCAGACGTCTGATGATCTCATCCTTCTCAGGAGTCTTGGAGAAATCGTGGTTGGAAGCAATTACCTTTACACCGGCTTCATGAGCAGCATCGATAATCTTCTTAACGGTTTCTTCACCTGTAAATGCTTCCACATCTACCATATCAATGTAACCGCTCTGAGCTACGGCAATATTTAAATTGGCATAATCTTCAGGGGAGATCTCTTTCTCGCCGCCTTCTTTGGCAGTACGGAAAGTAAAGAGAATAGGAATGTCCTCTAAAATCTCATGAAGTTCCTCGCAGACATTTAATACCTTATCCATCTCAAAGACATACTTAAACCAGTCTACACGCCATTCTACGACATCCACAGGAAGAGAGCAGATCTTTCCGGCCTCTACAAGAATGTCTTTTCTTCTGACTCCCACGATCGGAACGCAGATCTTCGGTCTGCCTTCACCGATCACAGTGTTCTTAACCTGAACTGTATTCATTTTCTTATCCTCATATTTCTTATTGTCACAGTCGTTATCAGTCATCATAGGAGATGTGAAGGATCTCTTTCATATGCTCGATCGGCATTGGTTCACCTGTCCATAATTCAAATGCAGCGGAACCCTGGAAGAGCATCATTCCCAGACCGTTCATTGTCTTGCAGCCTACCTCTTTTGCCATGGAACGCATCTTTGTTTCCAGTGGAGAGTAAGGAACATCAACAACGATCAGTTCAGGACGGAAATAGGATTTGTCCGGAACAACGGACTGTCCTTCTAATGGTTTCATTCCGACACCGGTAGCATTTACAAAGATATAGCTGTCATCCATTTCAGCTTTCAGCTTGTCAAGGTCAGCCAGATCATAAAGAACTGCATGGCAGGAGGTCTTTGTGTTGATCTTCTCTACTGTGGATACTGCACGATCCCAGAATTCATCCTTACGGTTGAAGATTGTGATCTCGGCAACACCGTCTAAAGCAGCCTGGATCTCGATAGCGGTAGCGGCACCGCCTGCACCGACGATTGTCATTTTCTTTCCGATCACGTCGATATTGTTGTCTTTCAGGGCAGACATAAATCCGATACCGTCAGTGATATGCCCGGTAAGGTGACCATTGTCATTTACGATAGTATTTACTGCACCGCATAATTCAGCGGCAGGAGAGAGTTCGTCCAGATACTGTCCGACCAGAGTCTTGTTAGGCATGGAAACGTTGGAACCTCTCATTTTCAGTGTACGGATTGCCTTTACGGCATCCTCGATTTCATCTGCGCCAACCTCGAATGCAAGGTAAGCGTAATCATACCCGAGTTTTGCAAAAGCCTCATTCTGCATTGCAGGAGAGCTGGAGTGACGGATCGGGTAAGCCATCAGACCGATTAATTCAGTATGTCCGGTAATTCTTTCTGCCATAATAATAGCCCCTTTCGTTGTATTGGTAACTGCCTGATATTTTCGCAGTTACGTTTACTGTAGATGATACAGGTGTCAGATAGCTGACACCTGTATCATCTTATCACTTTCAGACGGTGAAGTGAAGAATAGTTTCTGAATAAAATCAATATTACTGAAGATATCCCATCTGTGTAAGAGAGGTGAGGATATTTCTTCCCTCCATAGTTCCGTCGATGATTCTTCTGGCACGTTTGCTGTCGCCGATATTCAGGATCTCTACGTCCTCAGAAGCAAAAGCCTGAGAAAGTTCTGTATAAAGCTGTCCCTGAGCTCTCATTCCAAGACATACGAAACCGTAGTCAAATGGAAGCTCGCGCTCGCCCTGTGCGTCTTTTACAAGGAAAGAGCTGTCCTTTACTTCCTGAAGAGCTGTCTTTGTAAGCTGGGCTACATTGTGTTTCTTCATCTGATCCTTCATATCATTCTTTGTAACAGGATCAAGGTCACGGCCGATCTGATCCATCATCTCTACGATAGAGATTTCAGCATTTCTTGCCGCAAAGAACTCTACAACATCAAGACCGACAGCACCGCCGCCGACAACAACAACCTTCTTGCCTGTCATATCTTCAGGATAGTCGTTGATATGGCTGATCATTCCAAGGATAGAAGCAACCTTGCCGCCTTCTTTGTCGATGCGGTCGTGAAGACCTTTGATCGGAGGAAGCAGTGGTGCGGAACCTGTGGAGCTTACGATCAGGTTTGGATGGAACTTACGGATGTTTTCAGGTGTTCCTGCTGTATTTGTAAAGATATAAAGGTTGTCAAGCTGCTCTGCTCTGTGGATCAGGTAGTTCGGGAAGTCAGCCAGACGTTTCTTTGCAGGGATCTTGGAAATAATAGAAGCAAGACCGCCAAGAGTTTCGCCTTTTTCCAGAAGGAAAGCATTACAGCCTACTTCAGCGGCTGTACAGGCAGCTTCCAGTCCGGCAGTACCACCACCGATAACTACAACGTTGCAGTTTTTGTTGACTTTCTGATTTTTATAAACATCGCCTTCATGTACGGATGGGTTTACAGTACAGCGGATCGGACGGTTGAAACCGATTCTGTTTCCTGCACATCCGATATTACAGGAGATACATTTACGAAGATCGCACTCTTTACCGGCAGCAACTTTGTTTACCCATGCCGGCTCAGCGATAAGTCCACGGCCCATACCGATCAGGTCTGCGTCACCGTCTGCAAGGATTTTCTCAGCAACCTTCGGGTCACGGATATTTCCCATGGAGATACATGGTTTGCCGAATTTTTCTTTAACAGCTTTCGGCATATAGGAACGCCATCCGTCTTTCATGTAGTTTGCATCAATCTGGTACTGAATAGAACCATTTAAACCGCAGGAAACGTCAAAGATATCAACCTCATCCTGTACGTACTCCAGATACTCAAGGGTATCTTCGAGAGTATTTCCGCCTTCCATCAGTTCATCAGCACTGAGACGGAGCATGATCGGGAAGAATGGTCCAACCTGTTTTCTTACTTCCTCGATGACCATACGGCAGAAACGTGTTCTGTTTTCAACAGATCCGCCGAATTCATCTGTACGTTTATTTGTAAGAGGAGAGAGGAACTGGCTGATCAGATAGGAATGACCTGCATGGATCTCTACTGCGTCAAAACCGGCAGCCTGAGCTCTCTTGGCAGCTTCTCCGTATTTCTTTACAATACGATGGATCTCTTCAACAGTTAACGGACGCGGGATTTCGCCGCCGTCTTTGGAAGGTACATCAGATGCGGAAACAGGCTGCATATTTGTACGTGCGGAAACTGCGGAAGCACCTGCATGGTTGATCTGAATGGCAACACAGGTACCATATTTGTGAATTTCTTCACAGAATTTATACAGGCGTGGCAGATAATTGTCATGATCGATACGGAGCTGAGTAGTTCCGTTGGAACCCTGAGGGGAATCAATGCTTGCATTCTCCACAATGATCAATCCTGTGCCGCCCTTGGCACGTTCTTTGTAATAATTGATGTGAAGAAAACTCATCTCACCATTCTGCTCACCGTAATTTGTACCCATTGGCATCATAACCACACGGTTTTTGATAGTCATATTTTTTACAGTAAGTGGTGAAAAAATATGCTGATAATTGCTTTTCATTATGCTTTTCCTCCTGAAATTTATTTGCTGGATTTCTTTTGATATGTTAATTATATAACAAAATGTACCATAAATCTAATTGATAATGCAGATTATATAATAAAAAAAATCTATTGTTTTGCAGGCACAAAATCTGTTATCCTTATAGTACTCATTAGGAAGGGATTTGATTCGTATATGGACATGAATGAAAAAACCGTGGGAATGCTTTCGAAATTTACAGGAGTATCCGTTCATACGATTAAGTATTATGAGAAGATCGGGCTTATTTCTTCGGAAAGAAGTGAGCAGTCCAACTATCGCTTTTATGATCTGAGAAGCTGTACGGATATTTATGAATGCGTGAAGTACCGGAATATGGGATTCTCCCTGAAGGAAATCCAGAGCCTGCTGTCGGGAGGAAGGGAGCATCTGCTGGAGGACATGCTGGAGAAAAGAAGCGACGAGCTTTCCAGACAGGCAGACCAGACGATGAAAATGAAAAGCCTGGTAGAGAGATACCGGAAGGAACTGAAGGATTTTGAGCGCAAATCCGGAAGATGGTACATAGAGGAATGTCCGGACTTCTATTTCAGACGTCAGACCAGAGCCATGAATTATATGGAAGACGGAGCAATGGAGGCCTCGGGAGTGAATCTGACAGAATATGCCCCGGAGAGCTATTCTGTGCTGGAACTCTCTCCGGGATATTTCTGCGGTGAGAAGGAACTGTTTTCGTGGGGACATGGGATCTTTGCGGAGCAGGGAAAAGAATGGATGGAAGGAAAAGAAGGCTTTGAGAAAATAAGCGGCGGGAGAATGCTCACGGTATATCTGCAGATAGGAGGTCCCTACGCTTCTCAGGGGATGATCAGGGGTGAATTCCTGAAATATTACCGTCAGTTCAGAGAGGGAGTTCCCCAGTCAGCGGTTTATGGCTTCCGGCTGAAGATAGCCGTGGATGAGAATGGAGAAAGCCGCGACTGTTTTCGCTTTCTTCTTTCTATATAAAAAAATAAAAAGAAAACGAAAATCCCATAAGCTAAAATGATAACGTGAAAGCACGGGAATGAAAATACAGGACAGACAACCACCGTCATTGACGAATGCTTGACAAAGAATTTAGAAAAAAAGGAAAATAAAAGCAGAAAAAGGAGCACGAAAAATACAGAAATATAGGAAACAGAGATAATAAAGCTGAGACTTACTCTCAGCTTTTATTTTTTTGAAAAGAACAGAAATATACAGAATAAAATCCGGTAAACAATAAAGGTAACTGTATATACGCAAAAATAAATACCATAAACAGAATATATCTGAAAAATGAGAACAAAAAAGAATAGAATACATAGTATTTTTATACAAAAAAGTCTGTTAATTTTATAAAAAATGCCAGATTGACCTGTGAGTAAGAGATGGTTATAAAATTAACAATATAAAGAGAAAATGACTGGGGCAAAAAAAGAGCGCGCTTCAGAGAAGGGATGAGTAAAATGACAGCACAGGAAATTAAAAATATGGATTTTGAAACTTTCATCAATGCAATTCCTCAGATGCAGGAAGTGAAGCATCTGACAGCAGATGGAAGTGAAGTCTACAGTATCTATAAGAAAGATGTTGTGTACGTGACAAGACCGGAAGGGGACAGGACACTTCAGCTTCTGGTTCCGGAAGAGAAAAAAGGAAGAACCTATCCGGCAATCTTATATGTGCAGGGCTCAGCCTGGATGAAACAGGATCAGTACAAACGTCTTGCTGCAATGGCAGATCTGGCAAGACGGGGCTTCGTGACAGCTACTTTGCAGTATCGTGAGAGCGACCTGGCTGTTTTTCCGGCACAGGTGCAGGATGCGAAAACAGGAGTCCGTTTCCTGCGGAAACATGCCGGAGAATATCATATTGATACGGAAAACATCTTCATCATGGGAGATTCCAGCGGCGGACATACCGCATTTCTCGCAGGAATCACTGCAGATCAGGAGATACTCGATACCGCAGATTACGGAGAGTTTTCATGTAAGGTAAAGGCAATCGTTGATTTCTACGGAGTATCTGATGTCTGCCAGAAGGAAGACTTCCCGACCACTCTCAATCAGGGACAGCCTGACAGCCCGGAAGGTATGCTGATCGGAAAGAAAAACGTATATGAGTTTCCTGAACTGTCCGGACCGGTAAATCTGGCAGGATATATAAAAAAGGAAACGGAGATACCGCCGGTTCTTATGATGCATGGAACAGGTGATGATACAGTTTCCTGGAAACAGAGCGTCCGTCTTTATAAGAAGCTGCGTGAAGAAGAAAAAGAAGTAGCTTTCTATGTGCTGGAAAATGCGGTTCACGGGGACAGTGCATTCTGGACAACTAAGAATCTTGATATCGTAGAGAAATTTATCAGAAAATACATATAAGGAGGAGCAAAGGAATGAACACACTGATCATGGCGATCATTCTGATGCTTGTGGTAGTTGCCACAGTTATCACCAAGAAATTGCCTTTTAACTTCGTACTGTTCGTAGTGCCGGTTATCTGTGCCCTGCTTCTGGGATATTCCGTGGATGAAACCAGCACCTTTATCGTGGAACAGCTGGCATCCATGATGAAATCGGCAGGTTTTATGCTTCTGTTTGCATTCCTTTATTTCCAGATGCTGACAGAAGCGGGAGTCTTTGACACGATCGTTTCCGCTATTACAGATAAGCTCGGAAATAAGATGAACGTGATCGTGATCATGATACTGACAACACTGATCGGTGGCTTCAGTATCCTGACAGGTAACTTCACGCCTGCATACCTGATCACCTTCCCGCTGATGGTTCCGCTGTACAAGAAATTTGACTTTGACAGAGAGGCAGCCTTTATCATCGCCCAGACAGCGATGTCGGCACTCTGCTTCATCCCGTGGGGAATCGGAATGGCTTACACTGCATCTTCAGCAGGACTGGATGCGAATGAACTGGCAGCAGCTTCCCTGCCATGGGGACTGTGCTTTATCCCTGCGATCATCCTGCAGTGGATTTACTTCGGGATCCAGCATAAGAAACGTGTGGGAACCTTCCAGGCAGTGGCAGCAGTGGAAGAGAAGACAGAAGAGAAGAAAGAGAATCCGAACCTCCGGCCGAAGCTGTTCTGGGTAAACCTGATCATCTTTATCATTACGCTGGTGGCTCTGGGAGTCTTCGGCATCAAGCCGTATTTCGTATTTATCTTTGCGACTGTGATCACAGCAATGATCAACTACAGAGATAATTTCGGGGAAATCTTTTCGAAGGTCGGCCCGATGTACCTGAATATCCTGCTGATGCTCCTTGCCATCAATGTTTACCAGGCAGTATTTAACAATACCGGAATGGTAGAGGCACTTTCCGATGGACTGATGAACGTCTGCCCGTCATTCCTGTTACGTTACATACACATCATCATGCTGCTTCTGAGTATAGTGATCATCTATGTAGTGCCGTTTCAGATTTTCAATGCCCTGTATCCGATCTTCATTTCAATTGGTGCGGGCTTCGGAATCCCGGCAGTTGCCGTGATCGCACCGTTCGTATGCAACCTGTCCCTGGCAACAAGCTCAACACCGACGAACTCATCTACCTACACAGGCTGTGCACTGACAGAAACAGAAGTACAGCATTTCTGCAAAAAAGCAGTGCCGGTACAGACAGTTACCAATGCTGTGGTAATCCTGACAGCGGTTATCTTCCATGTTCTGAAACTGTAATTATTCTGATAGTGTATTATGAATATAATAGAAAAGTCTGCTTTATCAAGGCTGTATAAGCCCGATAAAACGGACTTTTTTATTTCCTGCCATTTTTTTAACGAAAAAGACAAAAAATTATTGAAATTTTGGGGCAAAACAGGTAGAATTAAAATTGGCTAAATTTTTGGGTTAACTTTTAAATATTCTCATAAAGATGGAGGGCAAACAAGAATGAGTAATGCAACACAAAGCTTAGCAGGCACAAGAATTACTTCTTTGCTTGACGCAAACAGTTTTGTCGAAATCGGTCAGAGCGTGACAGCCAGATCTACAGATTTCAACATGACTGCAAACAAAGCACCATCTGACGGTGTGATCACCGGATATGGTGTAATTGATGACAAACTGGTTTACGTTTACAGCCAGGATGCATCCGTATTAAACGGTACTGTTGGCGAAATGCATGCCAGAAAGATCACAAGACTTTATGATCTTGCCATGAAAACAGGTGCTCCGGTTATCGGACTTGTGGACTGTGCAGGTATCCGTCTTCAGGAAGCGACAGATGCTCTGGAAGCTTTTGGCCAGATCTATCTGAAACAGACACTGGCATCCGGTGTGGTTCCGCAGATTACAGCAATCTTCGGCACATGCGGCGGCGGTATGGCAGTTATCCCATCCCTTTCAGATTTCACATTCATGGAATCAAAGAAAGCAAAAATGTTCATCAACACACCGAACGCACTTGCAGGAAACAACGCAGACAAATGCGACACAGCAGCAGCTGATTTCCAGAGCAGAGAAACAGGTCTGATCGATGGTGTCGGTACAGAAGAAGAGGTTCTTGGCCAGATCCGTTCTTTAGTATCACTTCTTCCTTCTAATAACGAAGACACAGACAATTACACAGAGTGTACAGATGATCTGAACCGTGTATGCGCAGAGCTTGCAAGCTGTGCAGGCGACACAGCGATCGCACTTTCCCAGATCGCTGACAACGGTGAATTTTTTGAGACAAAAGCAGACTATGCAAAAGACATGGTTACAGGCTTTATCCGCTTAAACGGCGCAACCGTCGGTGCTGTGGCAAACAGAAGCGAAGTTTACGACGCTGAAGGTAATAAAACAGAAACATTCGACGGAAGCATCTCCGCAAGAGGCGCAAGAAAAGCAGCAGACTTCGTGAAATTCTGCGATGCTTTCGATATCCCGGTACTTACACTTACCAATGCAACAGGATTTACAGCAACTGTATGCAGCGAGAAGATGATGGCAAAATCCGTAGGTGAACTGGTAGCTGCATTTGCAGATGCAACAGTTCCGAAGGTAAATGTGATCATCGGCAAGGCTTACGGTACAGCTTATGTGGCAATGAACAGCAAATCTATCGGCGCAGACCTTGTATATGCATGGGACAGCGCAGAAATCGGTATGATGGATGCATCCCTCGCAGCAAAGATCATGTACGCAGATGCGGATGCTGCTGAATTAAACGAGAAAGCTGCTCAGTACAGAGAACTTCAGAACGGTGTTGCTTCTGCAGCGGCAAGAGGCTATGTTGATACTGTGATCAGCCCGGCTGACACAAGAAAATATGTAATCGGTGCATTTGAGATGCTGTTCACAAAGAGGGAAGATCGTCCGTCCAAGAAACACGGAACGGTCTAAGCGAGGTGACGCATATGAAAATTTTCAGAAAAATAACTTCTGTGTGCATGGCAGTTCTCGTTATGATGGCACTGGTGATCGGCAGCAGCTGTGTGGCATTTGCGGCTGATGAAGTTGACGATACGGTAAAATCCACACTGGTGACTACAGCTGAAGGCCTGACGGACACGATCATCGGACTCTCAGATGATGACATCGAGAATTACATGAATTCAGGAGATGACTTTACTACAAGTGCAATGCAGTCCTGGCAGTCTTCTAAGGAAGAACTTGGCGAGAAGAAGGACAGCAACGGCGAGACTACAGTAACCTTAGATGATGAAGAGTATACAGTTACAGTTCCGGTGAAATTCGAGAGTGCAGATGCGAACTTCGTTTACGTGTTTGATTCTACAGGAACACCGACATCCATGACTGTAGATGTGCAGTATGGCATGGGAAAGACACTTCAGAGAGCAGGTCTTAACACTCTGATGGGTATTGGAACCGTATTCGTAATGCTGATTTTATTAAGCCTTCTGATCTCTCTGTTCAGATTCATTCCGAATCCGGAAGCAAAGAAAGCAGCTGAAGCAAAAGCAGCTAAGGCAGCAAAAGAAGCAGAGGCAGCAGCCGCAGTTCCTGCAGTACAGACAGCAGAAGAGAACCTTGCAGATGACGGAGAACTGGTAGCTGTTATCGCAGCAGCAATTGCAGCAGCAGAAGGAACTACAACAGACGGATTCGTAGTTCGTTCCATCCGCAAAGTAAAAAGAAATAGAAGATAATTGTCATTTATTTAGGAGGATTTAAAAAATGAAAAGCTATACAATTACAGTAAACGGTACAGCATATGAAGTAACTGTTGAAGAAACAGGAAGCGTTTCCGCTCCTGCAGCTGCTCCGAAAGCAGCACCTAAGGCAGCTCCGGCAGCAGCACCGAAAGCAGCAGCTCCGGCAGCAGGCGCAGGTGCAGTTAAAGTAACTGCTTCCGTACCAGGAAAAGTTGTTAAAGTAGCAGCAAGCGTTGGACAGGCAGTAAAAGCCGGAGACAGCGTAGTTGTTCTTGAATCCATGAAAATGGAAATCCCTGTAGTAGCTCCTCAGGATGGTACTATCGCAAGCATTGATGTTGCAGAAGGTGCCGCTGTAGAAAACGGAGATACTTTAGCAACAATGAACTAAGACGGGAGGTAGTCAAATGTCTTATGTAACAGAAACATTGTCCAACCTGATTCATCAGACAGCATTCTTTAATCTGACATGGGGCAATTACCTGATGATCGCAGTAGCCTGCGTATTCCTTTATCTTGCTATCAAGAAAGGATTCGAGCCGCTCCTGCTTGTTCCTATCGCATTTGGTATGCTGCTTGTAAATATCTATCCGGACATTATGGCAAATCCGGAAGATATGTCCAACGGTGTAGGTGGACTTCTTCATTATTTCTACATCCTTGATGAGTGGAGTATCTTACCATCTCTGATCTTCATGGGTGTAGGTGCCATGACAGACTTTGGTCCGCTGATCGCAAACCCGATCAGTTTCCTGATGGGTGCAGCAGCACAGCTTGGTATCTATGCAGCTTACTTCCTTGCAATCTTCCTTGGATTCAACGGAAAAGCCGCAGCAGCCATCTCCATCATCGGTGGTGCTGATGGCCCGACTTCCATTTTCCTTGCAGGTAAACTTGGACAGTCTGCACTGATGGGACCGATCGCAGTAGCAGCATATTCTTATATGTCACTGGTTCCGATCATCCAGCCGCCTATCATGAAACTCTGCACAACTGAGAAAGAACGTAAGATCAAAATGGATCAGCTCCGTCCGGTTTCTAAACTGGAAAAGATCCTGTTCCCGATCGTTATCACAATCGTTGTCTGCCTGATTCTGCCTACAACAGCTCCACTGGTTGGTATGCTGATGCTTGGTAATCTGTTCAGAGAGTGCGGTGTTGTAAAACAGCTGACAGAAACAGCTTCCAATGCTCTGATGTATATCGTAGTTATCCTTCTGGGTACATCTGTAGGTGCTTCCACAAGTGCAGAAGCATTCTTAAATGCAGATACTCTGAAGATCGTAGTTTTAGGTCTTGTCGCATTCGCAATCGGTACATTCGGTGGATGTATGCTTGGCAAACTGCTTTGCAAACTGACTCATGGACGTATCAACCCGCTGATCGGTTCTGCCGGTGTATCCGCAGTACCTATGGCAGCCCGTGTATCCCAGAAAGTCGGTGCAGAGGCAGATCCTACAAACTTCCTTCTGATGCACGCAATGGGTCCGAACGTTGCCGGTGTTATCGGTACAGCCGTAGCAGCCGGAACATTCATGGCTATTTTCGGTGTTTAATTGAATCAACAGTTTTCCTGCTTTTACCGCAAGGCGTGGCAAGCAGTGGGAGAGCTTTCGGATTTTTACAGAACTATATAAGGAGATTTAATAATGGCAGAATTAGAGAAAAAACCTGTTAAAATTGTGGAAACCATTCTCCGTGATGCTCATCAGTCTCAGATCGCAACACGTATGACCACAGAACAGATGCTTCCTATCGTAGATAAACTTGACAAAGTCGGCTATCACGCAGTAGAGTGCTGGGGCGGTGCAACCTTCGATGCATCCCTTCGTTTCCTTCACGAAGATCCATGGGAAAGACTTCGTAAATTACGTGACGGCTTCAAGAACACAAAACTTCAGATGCTTTTCCGTGGACAGAACATCCTTGGATATCGTCCATATGCAGATGACGTAGTTGAATACTTCGTACAGAAATCTGCTGCAAACGGAATCGACATCATCCGTATTTTTGACTGCCTCAATGACCTTCGCAACCTGCAGACAGCAGTAAGCGCTGCAAACAAAGAGAAGGCTCATGCGCAGGTAGCACTTTCCTACACATTAGGAGATGCCTACACACTGGATTACTGGACAGAGATTGCGAAACGTATCGAAGATATGGGTGCTGATTCCATCTGTATCAAAGATATGGCAGGTCTTCTTCTTCCAAACAAAGCTACAGAGCTTGTAACAGCATTAAAAGAAACAGTTAAGATCCCGATCGACCTTCATACACATTACACCTCCGGTGTAGCTTCCATGACTTACTTAAAAGCAGTAGAAGCAGGTGTGGATATCATCGACACAGCAATGTCTCCGTTCGCACTGGGAACCTCCCAGCCGGCAACAGAGGTTATGGTTGAGACATTCAAGGGAACACCATATGACACAGGATTCGATCAGAAACTCCTTGCCGAGATCGCTGACTACTTCCGTCCGATCCGTGACGAAGCTCTTGACAGCGGACTGCTCAATCCGAAGAACCTCGGTGTTAATATCAAGACTTTACTGTATCAGGTACCGGGCGGTATGCTTTCCAACCTGACTTCCCAGTTAAAAGAACAGCACGCAGAAGACAAATTCTACGAAGTTCTTGAGGAAGTTCCGCGTGTACGTAAAGACCTCGGTGAACCGCCGCTTGTTACTCCGTCCTCACAGATCGTTGGTACACAGGCTGTATTCAACGTACTCATGGGCGAGAGATACAAAATGGTTACAAAAGAAACAAAGGATATCCTGTTAGGAAAATACGGCGCAACTGTAAAACCGTTTGATCCGGAAGTACAGAAGAAGTGCATCGGCGATGAGAAACCGATCACCTGCCGTCCTGCAGACCTTCTCGACAACGAGCTTGAGAAACTTGAGAGCGAAATGGCTCAGTACAAAGAACAGGATGAAGACGTATTAACATACGCACTGTTCCCACAGGTAGCCATGGATTTCTTCAAATACCGTCAGGCTCAGAAGACAAAAGTTGACGAGAAAGCAGCCGACAAAAAGAACGGAGCTTATCCTGTATAAATAAAATAAGATTAAATATGTCCAAACGAGAAAAAAGGAGCTTGCGTAAGCAGGCTCCTTTGCGTTATTATAAAAAGGATATTGAGGAGTGCGGAAACTGTAATACAGCAAAGCAGTCCGTAGGTATGAAAAAATACAGGAAGGAAAATTCCATGAGTAAAGTACTGATCATCGGCGGCGGTGCTGCCGGAATGATGGCGGGAGTCTTCGCGGCCCGCAGCCATCATGAAGTTCATATATTAGAGAAGAATGAGAAACTTGGCAAGAAGGTATTTATCACAGGCAAAGGCAGATGCAACGTAGCCAATGCCTGCGACACAGAAGAGCTCTTCCCGGCAGTCATGAGCAACCCGAAATTTCTCTACAGTGCATTCTATTCATTCGGTCCGCAGAATGTTATGGATTTCTTTGAAGAAGCAGGTGCACCTCTCAAAGTAGAAAGAGGGAACCGCGTCTTTCCACAGTCTGACCATTCCTCAGACATCATCCGTGCACTGGAACGTGAGTTAAAGAAAGCAGGAGCTGTCATCCACCTTCACACAACTGTGAAAGAAATCGTGAAAGAATCTGCGGATCAGACATCTGCCGGGGCAAAAAGCAAAGCCGGAAAAGCTGACAATACACAAAAGGAGAAAATTACAGGAGTATTTCTTGAAGATGGTACCTTTATGGAAGGCGATGCCGTTATCATAGCCACCGGCGGATTTTCCTACCAGAGCACAGGCTCCACCGGAGATGGATACCGATTCGCGAAAGAACTCGGACTGAAGGTCACAGAGATCAGCCCGTCTCTGGTTCCGTTAAAGACAAAAGAAGCTTACATCCCGAAGCTTCAGGGACTTTCCCTGAAGAACACGGGACTTACCATAAAAAACGGAAAAAAAGTACTCTACGAAGACTTCGGTGAAATGATGTTCACTCATTTCGGAGTCACAGGTCCCATGATCCTGTCTGCCAGTGCCCACATCGGCGCAAAGTTGTCAAAAGCACCGGACGGCGAACTGTCCGCATACCTGGATCTGAAACCGGCTCTTACAAAAGAACAGCTCGATGCCAGGATCCTGCGTGAATTCGAGGCAGGCCAGAACAAACAGTTCAAGAATGTCATCGGTGTCCTTTTCCCGTCTTCCCTGACTCCGGTCATGCTGGAGCTCGGCGGAATCCCGGCGGACAAGAAAATTCATGATATCTCCAGAGAAGAACGCCAGCACTTCATTGACCTCATAAAAGCATTCCCGTTTACCATCACAGGAATGGGCGAATTCAAAGAAGCCATCATCACCAGAGGCGGTGTCTCCGTGAAGGAGATCAACCCTGGAACCATGGAATCCAGGAAAATCTCCGGACTCTACTTCGCAGGCGAAGTGCTGGATCTGGATGCAGTGACCGGCGGATACAACTTACAGATCGCCTGGTCAACCGCATATCTGGCAGCACAGGCGATACAGTAATAAAAATATTTTTACAGGAGGAACCGTGAAAATGGGATGTAATATTGCCATCGACGGACCTGCAGGAGCAGGAAAAAGCACCATCGCCAGAGAAGTGGCGAAAGAATTATCATTTATCTATGTAGATACAGGAGCCATGTACAGAGCAATGGCACTGTATCTTCTGAACCACGGAGTAAACGGAGACAGCCAGGACGAGATCGAAGCTTCATGCTCCGATGCTGACATTTCGATTGAATATAAAGACGGAGAGCAGATCGTCCTTCTTGACGGTGAGAACGTCAACTCCATGCTCCGCACCGAACAGGTAGGAAACATGGCATCCAAAAGCTCCGCAAATGCAAAGGTAAGAGCCCATCTTCTGAAACTCCAGAGAACTCTGGCGGAGAAGAATGACGTAGTCATGGACGGAAGGGATATCGGAACTACCATCCTTCCAAACGCGGAAGTAAAGATTTATCTCACCGCCAGTGTTGACACCAGAGCCAGAAGAAGAGCCCTGGAATATGAACAGAAAGGCGAACCCTTCGACCTTGACCAGATCCGCAGAGACATTATCGGACGCGATGAACGCGATATGAACCGTGAAGTTTCCCCTCTGAAACAGGCGGACGATGCGGTACTTGTGGATTCCTCAGAAATGGGGATTGACGACGTTGTAAATGCCATCCTGAATATATATAAGGAAAGAACACAGAAGTAATGTTAATCTGATCCTGCCCGAAAAACAGCCGGACAGATCGAAAGGATTATTCTATGAAAGTAAAAGTAGCAGAAACGGCAGGCTTCTGCTTCGGTGTCAAACGTGCGATAGACAAAGTTTATGAACTGATCAGCACCGGACAGAAACCAATCTATACCCTTGGTCCGATCATCCATAATGAAGAGGTAGTAGCAGATCTGGAAAAAAAAGGTGTTCATGTCATTACAGAAGCAGACCTTGATACTCCGGATGATGACCTGCGAAACGGTATCGTAGTGATCCGCTCCCACGGCGTAGGAAAACCAGTCTACGATAAACTGAAAGAAAAAGGCATCTCCTGTGTGGATGTCACCTGCCCGTTCGTTCTGAAGATCCACCGTATCGCAGAGAAGGAAAGCCTGGCCGGAAACCATATAGTCATCATCGGTGACAGAGACCATCCGGAAGTCCGGGGCATCTGCGGATGGTGCCGGGGACCGTACACAGTGATAAAAAATCAGGAAGAAGCAGAGACATTTGTACCGCCAAAAGGGAAAAAAATATGTATTGTTTCGCAGACGACATTTAATTACAACAAATTTAAAGATTTAGTTGAAATTCTCCGCAAAAAGAGGTATGATAATAATGTTTTAAATATTCTTAATATTTTAAACACTATTTGTAATGCTACCGAAGAACGGCAGAAAGAAGCAAAAAACATAGCCGGAGAGGTAGACACTATGCTGGTCGTAGGAGGCCGGCACAGTTCCAATACTCAAAAGCTGTTTGAAATATGTAAAAAGGAATGTGGAAATACTTACTATATACAAACACCTGTAGACTTGGATTCTGAAATGTTCCAATGCAGTAGTTGTGTAGGTATTACAGCAGGGGCTTCCACCCCAAAGAAAATTATTGAGGAGGTTCAA
>CAVCYJ010000014.1:0-27190 GCA_963605995.1 Holdemanella biformis
CAACAACCATCTGGGAAGCCCCGGAGGAAGAACAGAAAGCTTATTTATCCGAGGAGCATACAGAGCCGTTGGGTTAAAGTAAAAAGTCCTCAGAGTACATTATTGTTCCGGGGACTTTTTTCTTTACTCTGGTGTATTTTGACTATTGCCTGCGTTCCAGCAGTTTACAAATATAGTGTGCAACTATATTTCCGGCCAGAATGATAAAGAACAGAGAAACGTATTTCGTCATAAGGAATCACCTCTTTCTGTTTTTGGCGGATATTATCAGTGAACGGTAGTAGTATAACACACTTTTGGTGATAGCGGTTGACTTTTTATAAAAGATAGCGTATTATAAGTGTAGCTAAAGAATGTTGTTATATTTAACAAGAGCAAAGCAAAGCCCCCGGAAGTGTGTGAGACTTCCGGGGGCTTTTGTTCCGTTTATGTAAGGTGGCTTATGCCTTTTGGCTGTTACTGCCGGCTGTTTCTATCCAGCCATTTGCAAATGAAGTAGCTGGCAACATTTGCCGCAATAGAAACAAAGAATGTTGTTATAAAATTTAACAAGAGGCTTCACCTCCCTTCTGCTGGAGGTTCGACAGCTTCTTTAGCATAACACGTTTTAGAACAAATTGGAATATACAGAAAATAATTATCCGGTATCTTACACTGTAATAAGTCTGGCGCAGGTGGAATACAATAATCCGCTTGCGCTGTTTTACTTTACAGAGTATAGTTATTGTAGTTGGATATATTGCGAAAAAACTGATAAAAAGATGAGGAAAGCACATGAAAAAACCAATTAAAAGAATCTTCAGGATCATAGGAATTGTTCTGTCGGTTATATTGCTTGCGCTGGCGGGGTATATTATTTATCTGTATGCCAGTTACCATAGAATTGAGGATAATCTGCCGCTTCAGGTAGAAACATCCGGAGATGATTCGGAAAAAACATACACTGTCCTGACAACAGATCAGAAATATTCTGCCCTTACCTATAACATCGGCTTCGGTGCCTACACCCCGGACTTCAGCTTCTTCATGGACGGTGGAAAATCCTCTTGGGCGAAGAGTAAAGAGAGTGTGCTGGAAATCGTGCAGGGAGCAGGAGAACTGGCGGCATCCAAAGACCCGGATTTCGCATTGATCGAGGAGATAGATTTGGATTCAACCAGAAGCTACCATGTAAACGAATACGATATCTTAAAAGACTGTTTCCCGGATTATGATTATGTATTCGCTCAGAACTATGACTCTGCATTTCTGATTTATCCATTTACTCAGCCGCACGGCAGCAGCAAATCCGGAATCGGCTTATTCTCCAGATATCCGGTTACCTCTGCTCTGCGCAGAAGCTTTCCGGTATCTACATCCTTCAGTAAATTCTTTGATCTCGACAGATGCTACAGCATTTCCAGAGTACCGGTAGATAATGGAAAAGAACTGGTAATTTTCGCATTACATATGTCTGCATATGGAAACAGCGATGCCATCCGGGAAGGACAGATTGCTATGCTGGCAGCAGATATGCAGAAGGAATACGAGGCAGGAAATTATGTATTATGCGGCGGTGATTTCAATCACGACCTGAAAGCGTCAGCAGATGAAGAAAATTCAGAGACAGTTAAAGATGATCAGAGCAATAGCAGTGATGACAGGGAATACGAATCCTGGGCCTACCCGTTCCCGAGAGGAGAACTGCCGGATCACTTCAGTTTCTGCATTGATCAGCTCTCCGAAGAAAAACGCAATAATCTCTGGAACAGCGCCCGCAATGCAGATATGGAATACATTCCGGGAGAAACCTACACGGTTACTCTGGACGGTTTCATCATCTCAGACAACATAGATTGCATTTCCTATGAAAATATAAACACAGGATACTCCTATTCGGATCATGATCCTGTTTATCTGGAATTTAAATTAAAGTCTGCAGAGTAAGAGGATAATAAGAATAACTGTAAATAAGAGTGAACAGTAACTAGCGTACAAGAAAACCAGAATTGTCTGTTGATTTTTGCTGTACAAAAGTTGATTTTGTCATTATAATAAAAACCAGATATTGTCTGTTTCAGGGCGAGGAAAAGAGGTATCAAAGTGACTGATAATAAAAATACAGATGAAACCCAGGATCAGGGACTTCGGGGCAATGAGAAGATAGAGCAGGCGATCGCAGCTCTGCAGCAGGAGACAACTCAGGAAATGTTGGCTCATACACTGACTGTGATACGCAGAAGAATGAGAGAAAACGGTCAGTTTATCCTTGCAGTAGAGCCGCCGACAGGGGACAGCCAGCTTCGGATCGGAACAGTGAAAACAGGAGATAACAAGGTCTGGTGGGCGGCATTTACCAGCTTTGATGAAGAACTGAAAGGTGGCAGAAGCGTCCAGTCCACCTTCCTGACAGACATCAGCCAGCTTTTTCATTCAGCGTTACAGGTAAACGAGATTGAGGGGATTATTCTTAATCCATGGAACAGAACGATCATGCTTGACAAAAATCTGATCAGTATTATCCTTGGGAAATCTGAAGACAGATAGTGGCTGAAAAGAGTAGTATTTGAAGCCGAAATATGCTATGATTTTCTACGAAATAACATGATTCAGCAAACGAAAAGACAGTTCGGAGGAAGCTCTTCATGAAGCGGGCACCACTAGATGAACTTCTTCGCACCAGACAGAACCTTTCCTATCAGGAGCAGTATGAATACATACGAAAACTCCTGGAGAAAGGATGGATCAAACCGGTGAAGGCATCCAGGACCAATGGCAAGAGACCGGCCCTTTACCGTGAATACTGGATTCTGGAAGAGAAGAAGGATTACAGTAATTATATAGAAGAAATCAGTTATACTTTTTCTACCATGCTTTCCGTGGACTACTATCTGGCACACCCGGATGTTTATGAGCAGGATCGTCCGTGGGTACTCAGACTGAATGAATACCTCAGGCAGCATACAGACCTGATGCAGATACCTGAGTCATTAAATGAGCGCAGTTTTGAGATATGGAACCGGGAGAAATTTCTGGACAGGGAGCAGGGGAAGAAGATATTGAATCGATGCGGACTGAGGGCAGAGGATCTGAATACATACAGGACAACAGAGCCTCTGCCCTCTTATACACATACGCGAAATACTCCGCAGAATCTCCTGATCCTTGAGAATAAGGATCCGTTTTTCAGTATGCGAAATTATCTGTTAAATGGTCATACGGAAATTTTTGGCACAGAAATCGGAACTCTGATCTACGGAGCCGGAAAAAAGATCATCCGGACGTTTCAGGATTTCGATCTTTGTGCAGAACCTTATATGAAAGTACCTGAGAATACCATTTATTATTTCGGAGATCTGGATTATGAAGGCATTGGAATTTATGAAAATCTGGCAGAGAAATTTCAGGACAGATGGGAGATAAAACCTTTTGTGCCGGCATATGAGACAATGCTTGAGAAGGTAGACAGGGTGAAAATGCTCCCCGGAACGAAAGAGCAGCAGAACAGGAACATCCGTACACTTTTTTTGGGCTTTTTTGATGAGCAAACAGTGGAAAGGATGAAACTGATCCTGGAAACAGACAGATATATTCCACAGGAAATTCTTAACACAGCGGATTTTAACCGCTTGATCGACCAGACACAAAGGAGGAAGCCTTGCAATACGAATTTCTCAAAAATTTCCCAAAAAGAATGAAAAATGTCGGCCTGTATGGCATCCTGATCCAGAACAGCATTCAGAAAACGTCATGGAAACAGTTCGGTATCATTAAATTTGATGAACAGATGAATCTCATTTTTGCAGTTATGCTCTATATCATGGAGCAGTCCCTTAAGGAAGAGAACTGCACAATGGATGATATCGGCGCATACATTGACACAGTCAATACCAGATATCTTGGAAAGGAGATTTCCTACGAGGACTGCAGAAAATTAGGAGACTTCATTGTAAATGTGGTTCTGTCAAATGAAGGACGCGCCATGTATTTCGACGGATATGATTTTGAAGAGGGCGGATATCAGCCCATACATATCAGCTATGTGGCGAACCGGATCATATATCTTGACCAGGAGGTTCGCAGAACATCTTACTATCTTACGGATGACGGCTACAATCTGATCCTCTCCACCCTTGAAATCGAGAATAATATGAAGCTTACCATTCATGAGATGATCTTTCAGATGCATCTGGAAAAGCAGAGTTATGATAAAGCGGTTGATGAGATAAAGAATGTATTCAATCTGATGCGGATCCAGCTTCAGAAGATTCAGGAAGCAATGGGAAAAATCCGCAGAAATGCACTGAATTATTCTGTAAAAGATTACGAAGAAATCCTTCTGGAAAATCTGGATACGATCAGCGATACGAAGGAAAAGTTCCAGAAATACCGGGAGCTGGTACGCAGCCGTGTTAAGAAGCTGGAAGAGGAGAATATCAACGTGCGCCGTCTCGGTGAAAAGGAAGAAGAAAATCTGGAAAACCTCCGAATCATTGAGAACTATCTGAACAGAACCATAGACGAGCACCAGAAAATCCTCAGCAGTCATTTTGACCTGAAGGCACTTTATACCAGAGAACTGGAATCCCTGTCACAGATGTCACTGATCCGGAGATTTTCACTGCGAAATGATTTCTATGATAACGTGCTTGAGAATCCGTCCGCATTAGGCAGGCTGGATTATTTTCTCAGGCCGCTGTTTAACCGTGAGCCGGAGAAGATATATAACCTGAATAAAGCACTGCAGTATCAGAAGCCTTCAGCGAGAACGGAGGAAGAGGATACTGAAGAGATGCTGGATTTTGATGAGGAGGCATATCTTGAAGAACAGGAACGCAGGCGGCAGGAGAAGCTGAAGCGTTATGAAAACAGTCTGGGATTTCTGCTGGAACAGGCAGATGAGAAGGGGGAGATTTCCCTTGCGGCAGTTCGGAAGCATATTTTAGACGACAAAGAGAAAATGCAGGAAATGCAGAATGAGCTGATTCCAAATGTGGAGATTTTTAAGGAGATCATGGTTGAGCTGATCCGAAATAAAGAAATCGACATGGAAGCACTGAAAAAAGAGAGAAGCGAATTTATCCAGGATCAGACATCGGATTTTCAGCTTAATGAAATGCTCCTGCAGCTTTCCGAGGAAAGGTTTTCGGATAAAAAAATCAGAAAAATAGAAGTATACAGGATTGAGGATGGCAGTACCGTTACGTTTGAGAATGTTCAAAGTGAGAAGGGTGAGAAAAAGAACATCCGCTGTTCCAATATCCTGATCCGTATTATAAAAAGCGAGGAATAACAGCTATGGCATACGAAGCAGAGGAAATCCGTACCAGTCAGGAAATATTTTATTATCTGCTGGAGCATCATGAATTGCGTGAGGAAGAGGAAGCCTTATTATATAAGTCATATACAGAAGAAGAGGCTGTCCGGAATCTGGTGAAATCACAGGGCGATATAGCAGGCAGCAATGTGGAACGCTACGGAAACGTGATCTACCTGATCCCAAAAGAAGAAAACAACTTTCTGGGCTTTTCCAAGCAGCAGTTAAAGAGTACATTATGTAAATCTGCGGCAACGGACAAGGACTATTACCTTTCTCAGTTTGTGATCCTTACACTTCTGGTGGAATTTTTTGACGGTCAGGGAAGCAGCAGTAAATCCAGAGAATATATGAGGGTAGGAGAGCTTATGAACTGTATTTCCGCCCGGCTTAAGGAGGGAGCTGCAGAAGAGGAAGAAAAGGAAGACACCGCCGGGATTTCTTTTCAGATCTTATATGAGACATATGAAGCGCTGAAATCTGATGACAGAGGATCCAGAATGAAGACAACCAAAGAGGGATTCATCTACAATATCCTCATGTTTCTCCAGAAACAGGGGCTTGTCGAGTATGTAGTGCAGGATGAGATGATAAAAACAACCAGAAAGCTGGATAATTTTATGGACTGGAACCTTCTGAACCAGAATAATTACCAGCGGGTTCTGAGAGTACTGGGGGTGGCTGAGAATGAGCAAGATTAATGCGGTTCGTCTGATCAATGTCAATTACAACAATAATGCGTGCCGTATCAGTGACGAAACCCTGCATTTCAACGGGGAGAGCACACTGATCTCACTTCAGAACGGAGGAGGAAAATCTGTGCTTGTCCAGATGCTGACGGCACCATTTGTACATACGAGATACCGAAATGCCAAGGACAGACCCTTTGAGAGCTATTTTACCAGTAATAAGCCTTCTTTCATTCTGGTGGAATGGGCACTGGATCAGGGGGCAGGCTACGTTCTTACCGGTCTGATGGTCAGAAAAGCACAGGATATGGAGGAAGACAAAAAAGAGAATCTTGATATCGTCGGAATTGTAAGTGAGTATCAGGAAGCCTGCATTCAGGATATCCACCACCTTCCAGTAGTGGAAAAAGGCAAAAAAGAGATGCTCCTGAAGAACTTCAACTCCTGCCGGCAGCTTTTTGAGACTTATAAGAAGGACAGGGATATGAAGTTTTTCCATTATGATCTGACAAACTATGCACAGTCCCGACAGTATTTCGACAAGCTGATGGAGTATCAGATCAATTATAAGGAATGGGAAACAATCATTAAGAAGGTCAATCTGAAGGAGTCCGGACTGTCTGATCTTTTTGCAGACTGCAGAGATGAAAAAGGACTGACGGAGAAATGGTTTCTCGAGGCAATCGAGAGTAAGCTGAATAAGGACAAAAACCGGATACGGGAGTTTCAGTCGATACAGGAAAAGTATGCAGGACAGTATAAAGATAACCGTTCCAAGATCAGGCGGAGAGACACAATCCGCCAGTTCAGGGAAGAGGCAGAAGGCATCCGGGTTCATGCTGAGGACTATCAGGCGGCAGAGCAGGAGGAAAGAACCCAGCAGAACAAAATTGCCTGGTTTATCTATGATGTCAGAGGCCTTTTGGAGAAAACGAAGGAAGCACATATACATTCAAAAGAGATTCTTGAAAATATCGAACAGGACATATCCAGAGTAGAATATGAGGAGCTTTCCAGCCGGGTCTATGAGCAGGAAGAGATAAAGAACCTTCATATCGGAAACCGTGACATGATCGATATGGAACGGGAGAATCTCCAGGGACAGGCAGAACAGACAGAGAAGAAGCTTCATATCCTGGAATGCGCCAGACAGCAGCAGACAGTATCGGAAGAGAAAGAAGAACTTGAACTCTTACGGGAGAAGGCTGCGGTTGCGAGGCAGCAGGGAGCGGATCTGGAACCGGAGCGAAAAGCACTGGGGGCGGCATTAAAGAATATTTTCGGTCAGCGCATCAGTGAGAACAAAAATCAGCAGGAGATCCAGACAGAAAATGCCCGGAAAAAAGGAGAGGAAGCCGCCGGGGAGGCAAAAAAGGCAGAAGAGCTGGAGGACGAGATCCGTGACTGCTTCAGCAGAAAAGGAAAGCTGGAAAGCCGGATAGAGGCTTACAATCGTCTGGAGAACCAGTATAATTCCAGATATCAGGAAGAATTAGTACGAAATATCCTGGGAGTTTATGAAGCCGGGGTGCTGGAAATCCGCCGGCAGGTTTATGAGCAGGAGCTTAAGCAGGCAGTAAGAGAACGTGCAGACGCTCAGAAGAAATGGGAAAATGACAGAGAGCTGATCCACAGACAGGAACGTGCCCTTGAAGACAAAAAGGAAACTCTGATCCACAAAAAAACCGAGATACAGAGTCAGGAAGCCCTGTATCAGACTTATCAGAATGAACTCGAAATCCGGAAAAATATCCTGAAATATCTGGATATGGAGGAGCGCCATCTTCTGGACAGGGATAGGATACTGGAGACTTCCGCGCGTAAACTTCGGGAACTTGAGGAACTGAGACGAAATCTGGAAAAAGAAGAAGACTCTCTTGAGAAAGAATATCTGACACTTACCAGCGGAAAGGTTCTGGAACTCCCGAAAGAGTTTGAGAATGAACTTGACCATCTGGGAATCCATACGGTTTATGGTATGGAATGGCTGAAGAAGAACGGATATTCCCAGAAAAAAAATCAGGAGCTTGTCCGCAGGAATCCATTTTTGCCTTATGCACTGATCCTGACCGGACAGGAGATAGAAAAGCTGGGAAAAAGCGGCAAAAATGTCTGCACATCTTTCCCGGTCCCGATCGTAGAAAGAGAAAAGCTGGAAGCTGCCCGCGAAGAAAAGGAAGATAAGATCATAAGATTCCCGGAGATCAGCTTTTATATCCTGTTTAATGAAAATCTGCTGGATGAAGAAAAGCTTCAGTCGATACTTCAGGAGAAGAAGCGGGAGCTGGAGAAAATCAGTCTGGCTGTCAGTCAGCGGAAAAAGGAATATGCGGAGTATTTCCAGCGTCAGGAAACGATCAAAAACCAGACTGTAACAAAGGAGAAGAAGCAGGAACTTGAGGAGCTTCTGGAAATTCTCAGGGAAGAGAAAAAGACACTGGAAAAAGAAATCCTTGAGGCATCCCAGGATCTGGACAAATTTAAGAAAGAGCATGATGAACTGCAAAAGCAGATCAGCAAAAACGGGGAAAAGACCAGATATCTGGAACAGCGGCTGGAGGATTTTGACCAGTTAAGGAAGGATTACGCTTCTTACGAAGAGAACCGGAATGAACTGGAAAAATGCAAAAAGAATGAGGCGCGTTTCCGGGAAAACCAAAAGCTTGCCAGGGACAGACAGACAAAGCTTCTGGAGGAGAAGCTGACTCTGGAGCATAACCTGAATATGCTGGAGAGAGAAGCTGACAGGCTGAAAGAGAAGTATACCAGATATGAGGCATACGAAACAACAGAAGATGAAGAGAGTCAGCAGCTTCTGGATGAAAGTATGTCCCCTGAACAGATGGAAACCCGCTATGAAGCGATCACCTCTGTGCTCTCCCAGGAACTGAAAAGTCTGGAAGAACAGGAAAGAAAGGCCGCTGCCCGTTATCAGAGAGAAAAAGAGGAGCTTGATTACCTTCAAAAAAAATACCGCCTAAAAGCCGGACAGTGGGAGCAGGTAATCTATAACAGGAAAGAAGAACTTCATCAGGAAGGAGTTCTGGAAGGACTTCAGGGAAAAATCCGGACAAAGGATATGCAGTGGAATGAGGCTGACAAAAACGCTGCCGTTGCGCTAAGCCAGATCACGGAGCTGACGAAAAGAATTTATTCTGTATGCAAAGAGGAGCATCCGCTGCCAAAAAACGAAATTCAGGGTCAGGACTTTGAAGCAAGGAAAAATCAGCTTCTGTACCAGAAAAAGGAAGAGAAAAAGAAGGAAGAGTTCCTGAATGGCAAAATCCACAGCTATGAAGAAAATCTGACCGCACTTTCTGAATATGATGAGCTGATCCCTGTAAACAGTGAAGAGAGAGAAATCATCTCAGAGACTCTGACTGCGGAAGAACTGAGAAACTGTAAGGGAATCCTTATCCGTGATTACAATCAGAAAATGAGGAATACAAGACAGAAGAAGGATGAACTGGTGAGAGTCCTGAACAAGATTATCCGTATGGAGGTCTTTCAGGATGATTTTTACAGGAGACCGCTGGAGCAGATGCTGGAATTATCCGAAGATGCAGAACGCGTCCTGACACAGTTAAAGACAACTACACAGTCCTATGACAGTCTTATGGAAAAGCTTGAAGTGGATATTTCCGTAGTAGAGAAGGAAAAAGAGAGAATCGTAGAACTGCTGGAGGATTACATCAGGGAAATCCACAGTAACCTTGGAAAGATCGATCATAATTCAACGATCACAATCCGTGGAAGAAGCATTAAAATGCTGAAGATACAGCTTCCGGACTGGGAAGAGAATGCAGGACTTTACCATCTGCGGCTGGTGGATTTCATAGATAAGATTACGATGGAGGGTGTGGAACTCTTTGAAAAGAACGAAAATGCACAGGAGTTTTTCGGTTCCAATATTACAACCAGAAATCTCTACGATCAGGTGGTAGGAATCGGAAATGTGCAGATCCATCTTTATAAGATAGAAGCCCAGAGAGAGTACCCGATCACCTGGAGGGAGGTTTCCAGAAACTCAGGCGGAGAGGGATTTTTGTCTGCGTTTGTGATCCTGTCCAGCCTCCTGTATTATATGAGAAGGGATGATACGGATATTTTTGCGGACAGAAATGAAGGCAAGGTTTTGCTTATGGATAATCCATTTGCACAGACGAATGCCGCACATCTGCTGATACCGCTGATGGATATGGCGAAGAAAACCAATACCCAGCTCATCTGTCTGACAGGTCTTGGCGGAGATTCTATCTATAACCGATTTGACAATATTTATATTCTGAATCTGATCGCGGCAAGTCTCAGAGGCGGCACACAGTATCTGAAGGCCGAGCACAGGAGAGGCAAGGAACCGGACGAGATCATCACTGCCAGAATCGAGGTGGGAGATCAGATGGAACTGCTGTTCTGACCGGAACCTTGTTCCCGAAGGCAATTATAATAAAAAGTCTCTGTGTTATTATCATTTCTGAAGAGAGATGAATAATAATGCAGAGACTTTTTGAACTTTTTGAGAGATTTGACTCCGGATATCCTATTCTCTGATATGTTCCATTTGGGCTAATTCCGGAAGTATGGTGACCAGCATCGTGACAAAGCACAGTGAACCGCCGATCACATTGGATACCGGTTCTGCCATGAATACACCATTTGTTCCCATATGCAGGCCATAAGGCAGGAAATATGTAAGGGGAACAACGATAAACACTTTACGAAGCAGGGAGAAAAAAATCGCCTGCCTTTTTTTATTCAGTGATTTAAACACAGTCTGCCCGATGTATTGCAGATCCATGAAAATGAAGGCTGCAAAGTAAAGCTTCAGAGATGGTACGGCATCTTTAAGCAGCAGTTTGTCCGAACTGAAAATCCCGATCAGAAATTCAGGCGCAATGAGAATGATACTCCACATAATGCCGGTATAGACCAGAACCATAATGATCAGAACAACACCTGCTTTTCGCACTCTGCCGGGGCGCCTGGCTCCGTAATTATAACTGAGGATAGGAGAAGTACCTTCGTTAATTGCATGGATAGGAGTTTCTACCATCTGGCGGACGCTGGATATAATAGTCATGACGGAGATATAAATATCACCGCCGGTCACAGAAAGAACATTATTACAGCAAATGCTGACCAGGCTGTTGGTAAACTGCATGATAAATCCGGCAGAGCCCAGACTGATAATGTTTCTGGCATGACCTGTACAGCCGGAAATTTCATTCATATGAAGCAGTCTTACCTTTAATTCTGCTTTTGCATACAGAAAATAAAATACAAACAGAGCAGAAAGAACCTGAGAGATCACCGTGGCAATGGCTGCTCCTTTGATTCCGATACCAAAAACAAAAATAAAAAGCGGATCAAGGATAATATTGGCGACTGCACCGATCGCAACTGACAGCATACCGATCACAGCGTATCCCTGCGCGTTGATAAATGGGTTCATTCCGGTCGCGATCATAGAGGGGAGAGTACCCAGAAGATAGATCATTAAATAAGGATATGCGTAAACCAGGGCATCATCGGAAGCCCCGAACAGAGTCAGCAGAGGTCTTGCAAAAATGAGTCCGGGCAGCATCAGTATGACTGCATTTCCGCATAACATAGTGAAAGCAGTGTTCATGATCATCTCAGCAGTTTTTGAATCTCCTTTTCCACGGCTGATAGAAAAAATCGGTGCACCGCCTGAACCAAACAGATTGCTGAAAGCAGTGATGATCATAATGATCGGAAAACACAGTCCGACAGCACCGAGTGCTGTTGTACCCACATCAGGAATACGTGCAATATAAATTCTGTCTACGATATTGTACAGCAGGTTCAGAACCTGGGCCACCAGCATAGGAATGGCTGCGCTCAGAATATTACCGGTAACGGTACCGTTTTCAAAATCAATTTGTTTCATGTAAATATTCACCTCAACTACAGGAAATTATAACTTTTCAGTACTTTCGCGGTCAGTGGATTTCCAGAGAAATTACTGAAAACATTTGTACTCAGTATAACATGATATGGAAAAAGAAGAATGTATTTTTTTGAATAAAATAATTTTTTTATAGCAATCCTCTTAAATGCATTATTTACGAGGATTGCTATAGTTCATACTATTGAATACACGCAGGAAACAGACATTCTTTTACCGGGAACGGAGCGAACAGTAACGAATTCTCCTTCCATGGTTCTGTCAGGAACATACAATAATGAGCTATTTGCTTCCTGCTCATATAAAAGTGGTTCTATTTACCAAAGTTCTGCCCATACTTCCGCCGGTACTGCCGCAGTGTCATTCCGGTATATTTCTTAAATACCTTCCCCAGATGGCTCTGGGATGAGAATCCAAGATAGGTTGCAATCTCGATATAAGAATAAGGTGAATAGGCCAGGAGGTTTCTGGTGAGTTTTACCTTTTCCTGCAGGATAAAATCAGTGAGAGTAATATTCTCACACTGCCTAAACAGCTCGGACAGATAATTCGCATTCAGATGCAGATACTCTGCAATATCCTGGATGCGGATTTTTTCGTGTAAATGTTTGAAAATATAATTTTTGGTCTGTTCTGTCCAGATATTTTTTTCGGCAGTCTTAGAGGAATCCTTCTTTTGCTGCCGGACTTCAGCGACTGCCCTGATGTATTCCATCTGAAACTGGCGGGCAAGATGTATGGTTACTACAGGATCTGTCATCTCTTCGATTTTCTGAATAAAAATATCACTCATGGAGAACGATATTTCCGGCAGCAGACCGCCGCGGATCGCAGCACGGCTGGCAAGAGTCATAAGAACAATGGACAGATTCTTGGCATTTCTTAATGTATCTTTGGAAAGGGTTCCAAGCTTGCCCGTGTAGTCTTCACTGATGCTCCTGCGGTACATTTCCATATCACCATTCTCAATACTTGTAGATTCACGTAATTCCTGATCGTAAGGATTATGTGGCTCATCCATTTCCTGGCGTTCGAAGATCAGGGCGGAATAATTGCACATAACGTCGTAATTTTCAGATTTTTTTACGCAGTTAAAGGTAATAAGCTCGTCACGCGTAAGAGGTGATTCGCGGAAAAGATTATGTGCCAGCAGGATATTGGAACAAAAATAATAAAAATTACAGCAAAGAACCGGAGTGAGATCTTTTGACTCAGGGGAAGGCAGATCTATATGAAGATTCATGTGTACAAAGGTTGAAAACATGACAGGACCGATGAGTAGATAGTTCTTTCCGGCAGCAACATATGCATAAAAAAGCTTCCGGTCGGCAGTTCCGGCGGAAAAGAGGATCGGAGTCCTGTCGAGCTCCGGAATATTCTCTGTGTTTATCATAAAATCTGCAAAAACAGAAAAAGGCAGATATTCTTCATGCATATCTTTTCGTGCGGAAACGATTTCCGGACATGTCTGCAGGGACAGGGATCCCGTCCAGGTTTTTATGACTGTGTGCAACTCATGAGAAATGTGCTGCATGAGATAATCTGTATTTAAATCCATAAACAAATTCCTTTCGTTATCGTAGGCAGAATATCCGACTTCCGAATCATTTCTATCATACCATATTTGATGTGAAAAGTGATAAAAAACTGAGAATTATAATATAAATTCGGCAGTATGGAAGTTAAAATATCGACTGAAATGAAACAGCGCGCGAAAAAAGATACTGACAATCTTGTATTATAAATGATGGACTCTTGCAAAATACAGACATAAAAGGATCCGGAACGGTAACTGCACTGATGAAGTTACATGAAGAGCACATCATAAAATCAGGGAGGAAAACATGAAGGTAAAAGGAGTCAACCTTGGTAACTGGCTGGTACTTGAAAAATGGATGAGCCCATCCTTGTTCGAGGGTACAACAGCAGAAGATGAGTACTATCTGCCGACACAGCTTTCAAAAGAAGTTTATGAGGCAAGGATCAAAATCCACCGTTCCGAGTATATTACCGAAAGGGATTTCACAAGGATTAAATCTATGGGGATGGATGCAGTGAGAATCCCGGTTCCATACTTTATCTTTGGAGACAGAGAGCCGTTTATCGGATGTATCGAAGAACTGGATAAAGCATTTAACTGGGCAGAAAAATATGGTCTTCAGATTCTGATCGACCTTCACACAGCACCGGACAGCCAGAATGGATTTGACAATGGTGGAATCAGCGGTGTGTGTAAATGGTCCCAGGAGCCGGATGAAGTAGAGTTTGAGCTGACTGTACTGGAGAGACTGGCTGAGAGATACGGAACAAGGAAGGGATTATGGGGAATTGAAATCCTGAATGAGCCGGTACTGGAAGATATGTGGGAATCCATGAAGGTTGCAGAGCGCTATCCTGCTGTTGATCCCGAAAAAGCAAAAGGAACAAAGCCGAACACAATGGAATTTGTCCGCAGCTTCTATCTGACAGCATATGACAGGATCCGCAGACATATGCCGGAAGACAAATATGTGGTATTCCACGATGCATTCCGATTAAAAGCATGGAAGGATTTCATGCGTGAAGACAAATATAAGAATGTAGTCCTGGATACTCACCAGTATCTGATGGTTGCAGAACTGAACGGCTGTGAGCAGAAAGTTGAAAATTATGTAAACTATGTAAAAGAACTGAAAAAAGATATAGAAGAAATGCAGGAATACTTCCCGGTAATCTGCGGTGAGTGGTGCCTGTTCAACTCTCTTGCAGTCGGATGTGATACAAAGGGCGGACAGACAGTTCTCAACGGTGTAGAAGGCATGGCAGAGGAAACAGTCAGTGCAGAGGAAAAGAAGAGAATCTACAATGCGGTTGCTGAAGCACAGCTTGATGCATGGAATGCAGGCAGCGGATATTTCTACTGGAGTTATAAGCTTCTTACAGACACAGTAAATACACCTGGCTGGGTAGGCTGGGACAGCTGGGACTTCGGAAGATGCGCAGATTTCGGATGGTTTCCGCTGGATAAATAAGAGCATAAGAAACAACTGCAGATGTTCTGTATTTTAATGCTGATAGTTACAGAAATCCACAGTACATCAACAATACATACACAGGGAGAAAAATTATGAAGAACGTAAACATGAATCCGGATGCCAAGCTGTCTTTCCTTGAAAGATTCGCTTATGGTATCGGCGACTACGCAGGAAATCTGGTATATTCTGCAATCAGTGCATTCCTGCTGGTATATTACACAAACGTAGTTGGCGCAAGCGCAACTGCCGCAGCATCTATCATTGCAATTTCCAAATTTCTGGACGGAATTTCCGACCTCGCAATGGGTTACATCGTAGACCATACAAACAGTAAATGGGGAAAAGCCCGCCCATGGATCGCGAGACTATGTATTCCGCTGGCAGTATGCACAGTCTTAATGTTCAGCGTACCGTCTGCATTTGCAGGAAAAGCGCAGATTGCATATATGTTCCTTACCTATAACCTTGTTTCCACAATCTTCTATACAGGTATCAACGTTCCATATGCAACCATGCAGGGACTGATGACAATGAACCAGTATGAGAGAGGACTTCTCGGAAACTTCCGTAATCTTCTGGCTACAGCAGGAACGATGACGATCAATACAGTGGTTCTGAAAATGACAGGCTTCTTCGGCGGTGGAGATGCTTATACACAGAAGGGCTGGACAACGACTTTTGTAGCACTGATGATCGTATTCATTGTACTGAATATGTTTATGTTCTTTGTATGCCAGGAGCGTGTACATGAGGAAAGCGCAGAAGGCAGCGAAAATCAGGTTTCCTTTGTGAAAGGTCTGGCTGGTCTTTTCAAAAATAAATACTGGCTGTTAATGGTAATAAGTCTTTTTGCCATGTACTTTATGATGTCCTGTTTCTTTGGTTCAGCAGTATACTTCACAATGTACAATATGGGAAGTGACAGCTATTATGCAATGGTATCTAACCTTCTGTCCATTGCACAGATCGTAACTCTGTTTATCACACCATTCCTGATGAAGAAAATCAGTAAACGCAACCTGTTTATGGCAGGTATGGCAGTTGCAACTGTTGGTTTCGTAATGTCAGGACTGACAACCTCTTATTCCCTGATCTGCCTGTCCTCTGTTATCAAAGGTATCGGATTTGGATGCGGTGGAGCAACCATGTTCGGATGCCTCCAGGATGCTATTACATACGGTGAATGGTATAACGGATACGGCACAGCAGGTATGGGAAATGCAGCTTCCTCCTTCTGTATGAAAGTTGGTTCCGGTATCGGAACAGCAGCACTTGGTTGGATCCTTGCAGCAGGCGGATTCGATGCACAGCTTGAGGTTCAGAGCGCATCTGCACTGTCTTCCATTGCTGTAGCCTTCGCATGGGTACCGGTTATCACATCTGTGATCTGTGTAATCTGCATGGCATTCTTCGATGTAGATAAACACTATGCAAAAGTAGTGTCAGACCTGTCTCAGGGTAAACACAGAGGTGAATGATACGATAATAAAAGGAACACAAAAGGATGCCGGATTTTTCCACGGCATCCTTTTTGCGTGGATGCATACAGGATAAAATAATACAAAAAAATGTCATAATTTCTTATTGAAAAACATGTAGGGTCTGTTATGATAAGAATCATATAAGGAGGCTAAATAAAAATGACAACATCTATGATAAAGGGAAATCCGCTGAAACTGATGCTGCAGTTTGCATTTCCTTTACTGTTGGGAAACCTGCTGCAGCAGACTTATAATATTATTGACGCTGCGATCGTAGGGCAGATCCTGGGTGCGGACGCACTGGCGAGTGTAGGCGCGAGCAGCAGTATCCAGTTTCTGGTGCTGGGATTCTGCATGGGAAGCTGCACCGGCTTTGGCGTTCCGATAGCGAAGTATTTTGGTGCGGAGAAGCTGGAAAGCATGCGTGATTACATCTTTAATGGAGCTGTATTATGTGCGGGAATTGCAGTGATCCTGACTGCATTGTGCAGCATTTTATGCCCGCAGATCTTACATATTTTATCAGTACCGGAAGATATTTACGATAATGCATACAGTTATCTGCTGATTATTTTTCTGGGGATTCCTTTCACAATCCTGTATAATTATCTGTCCAGTGTTTTACGGTCAGTAGGAGACAGCAGAACACCATTTATCTTTCTTGCACTGTCTGCTGTACTGAATATTTTTCTGGATCTGTTCTGTATTATTGTTCTGAAACTGGGATGCGCGGGAGCAGCGATCGCAACGATTGCATCTCAGGCGATCAGTGGGATCCTGTGTCTTATTTTTATCGTCTGTAAGATGAAGCTTTTGTGGCTGAAGAAAACGAACAGAGAGGTAAAAGGGGAAGCTGTAAGGGAACTTCTGGCAATGGGAATGCCCACAGGACTTCAGTTTTCTATTACTGCCATCGGAAGCATGGTCATGCAGTCTGCGAATAACGGACTTGGAAGTACCTATGTCTCTGCGTTTACTGCGGCAATGAAAATTAAACAGTTTACCATGTGTCCTTTTGATGCGATCGCCACTTCGGCTTCGGTATTCTGCAGCCAGAACTTTGGTGCAGGGCAGGCTGACCGAATTAAGAAAGGATTGCGTAACGGTATTGTAATCGGTATAATTTATGGTGCGGCAGCCGGACTCCTGATGGTTCTTGCAGGCAGAACACTTACTATGCTTTTTGTTGGAAAGAATGCAGCAGCAGTTCTGGATGCATCTGCAAAATATCTCAGATGTATGGGATTCTTTTACTGGACTCTTGGTATCCTGAACGCTTCCCGTATGGTAACTCAGGGACTTGGATATTCCGGAAGAGCCGTATTTTCCGGTGTAACAGAAATGATCGCCAGAACTGTTGTCAGCCTTGGATTTGTCGGGACTTTCGGCTTCACAGCTATCTGCTTTGCGGATCAGACAGCATGGGTGACGGCTACCTGCTATATTTTTCCGACCTGCCTGTGGTGCATCCGTAAATCTACAAGGATGCTGAATGGTGCACATAGGAACGATGAAAAATAGAATGTGGAACTCATGGTGAAACGCGTTCCATATTGACGGAAGAAGTGTAATATTTTTCGGCAGGTTGTTAATTGTAACAACAGAGAGGCAGTGCTATACTTGATTATAAAGGTAGTGCCGGGCAGGAGAGACAGGGGCACGAAATTATAATTGTAAAAGGAAACAAGGATATGGCAAGTATAAGAGATGTAGCGCGTAAAGCAGGGGTTGGAGTAGGGACTGTTTCCAGAGTCATAAACGGAACCGGTTATGTATCCGCAGATACAAAGAAAAAAATTGAAAATGCAATTGAAGAACTGGAGTATAAACCAAACGAACTGGCACGAAATCTTTTCCGTAATAAAACAGGAATTGTAGGAATCTTGGTGCCGGATCTGGATCATCCGTTTTTTTCCGGTTATGTGAGACAGACAGAGGCAGCTCTCTATGAGATGGGATATAAGACCATGGTCGGAAGTACGATCGGTGTCAGCAACAGAGAACGGGAATTTCTGGATATGCTGGACCGAAATATGGTAGATGGAATTATCACAGGTTCCCATACTCTGGACGGAGATGAGTATCTGAAAAGAAAGCATACGATAGTTTCCCTTGACAGAGATTTTGGATCAGAGATTCCAATGATTGGATCAGATCATATAACAGGTGGCAGGTTAGCGTCAGAAATTTTGATTCGGAATAACTGCAAAAAGGTATTGAACATTTTAGGGGTAGCCCCTAATATTGTTGCTAATGATAAACATACAATACTAAAAAAAAATTTGCAAGAGTATGGAATTGAAGTAGTCGATATGATTCTGGAATGGAACAGATTTGGTCATGAAGATTACTGGGAGGTTGCGAAGACGGTAATGGAAAATTTTGATGGGATCGATGGTATATTTGGAACGGATCAGCCAATACTTAATATTATGCATCTGGCAATGAGAAAAGGAATAAAAATACCAGAAGATTTAAAAATAGTAACTTATGACGGAACAGATATTACCAGACTCTGCTATCCGGAAGCAACATGTATATGCCAAAATATAAAGCTTCTTGCAGAACTAAGCGCAAATTCTGTTGTTGATTTGATTGAAAATCGCCGTCCAGTACCTCATAAACAGATTATTCCGGTAGAGGTACGGCAAGGACAAACTACCTATCCGATAGAAATGTAAAGAAGGCATAACAGAATAAAAGAACAGAGATACTCATGAAGGCTCTTTGGCATTATGATATGTGAAAAATGCACAAAGAGCTTTCCCATATTTGTGAGACATGGAGAAGAATCAGGAGCTTGTTGACAAACAATCCGTTTCATTATATAATTCAGACAAATGGAACGGGTACCATATATAAAGAGCGCAGAATACCTGCGCTATATTTTATAAAAAATATGGAACGGGTACCATATCTGGATAAGAACAGTAATAAAATAACGGAAAGGGGATTTTACATATGTACACAGGAAACTATGAATGTCTGGAATTATTTGTAAAACCAGAAGCAGGCAAAAAGGGCAGCGTGAGCCTGAAGAATGTAAAAGAAAACAGCACAGAAACAAAAGAACTGCCGCATATCTATGGAAACTGGATCAAATTTCCAACAGACAAAGACACTGAATACGAGATCATCACACAGGACTGCACAATTACTTTTGCTTATTTAAGCGACTGCGAAGACATTATGGAGAAGGGAATCTGCGTACTGGATACCACTGATAACTTTAAAGCAATGAACAAAGAAGAATTTTTCCATTTCATTGACACTCCATACAGAGAGCAGTTCCATTTTTCACCGGTTGTAAACTGGAACAATGACCCGAACGGACTCTGCTGGTTTAAGGGATATTATCATCTGTTCTACCAGTTAAATCCATTTAAACAGGAATGGAATAATATGTACTGGGGTCATGCAGCCAGCAAAGACCTGGTACACTGGACACATCTTCCGGTTGTATTACAGCCGCAGGAAGAGATTCTGGACAACCTTGCAATCAAGGGCGGTGCTTTCTCAGGAAGTGCGCTTCCTGTGGGAGATGAAGTGTATTTCTATCTGACAAGACATATCGGACCGCAGGATGACGGATGGGACACAGTTCAGTATCAGACAATGACAAAGAGCCGCGATATGCTTCATTTTGATCCGGAAAAAGAGATCATCCGTGAAAAACCGGAAGGAACCAACTATGATTTCCGTGATCCGAAAGCAATCAAAATCGGTGAGAAATACTATATCGTATTAGGCGCATGCGTAAATGAAAAAGGAACTTTCCTTCTGTATGAATCCGATGATGCGGAGAACTGGAAGTATAAATGCCCTCTGATCACAGAAGAAACAAAGATCAGAACCATCGAATGCCCGGATTTCTTCCCGTTAGATGACAAATATGTAGTGATGGGTGCATGGATGAGTCATTATGATGAGTATGGAAGATTCCAGCAGTGCAGATATTATGTCGGTGACTGGAACGGAGAAGGAATGGATGTTCATACTCAGCAGTGGGTAGATTTCGGAAGCAATTGCTATGCTGCCCAGAGTTTCCAGCATGAAGACCGTAGAATCCTGATCGGATGGGTCAGTGATTTCTATGGTGAACACATTGCTACAGAGCCAGGTGCTTACGGAAGCATGACTCTGCCAAGAGAGCTTCATGTAAAGAATGAACACGTATACACAAAGCCGGTAAAAGAAGTTTACAGTCTTCTCGGAAATACGGTATACGAAGGCACAGGGAAAGAGATCAAGGCAGAAGATATCGCTGACAACAGATACTATGTGTCTGTGACATTTGAAGAAACCGGAGATTTCAACATTCTTCTGGGACAGGATGGGGATAAATCTGTCAGCCTGGTATCCGAAGGGGGAAAAGTATCCCTGAAAATGGCAGGAGTAAAGAGTGAGAAGGTTCAGTTTGTATCTTCTGTATCTGAATGTAGAAATGCAGAGATCTTTGTGGACGGCAGAACCATCGAAGTATACTTGAATGACGGTGAAGATGCAGGAACCAGACTCTTCTATAACAGCACCAGAAAGGGAGTATTCTGCCTGACCAGCGAAAAAGAAGCAGCAGTTAAGATCTGTGGAATGAAATCTATCTGGCAGTAAAACAGAGAAGATGGATATTAGTTTGCTGAGCTGCAGATACTTTTATGCTCCTGATTCAGAAATAAGAAAGAGAAAATATCTGCAAAAAGTTAGATACAAAAATGGTAACGGTTCCATAAAATAAAAAAATAAAATAAATAAAAAGCCGAAAAACATGAAAATAATGTTTTTTGGCTCTTTTTTTATCCGGATTCCGAAGTTATGAAAAATATGGAAAAGAAAAGAACACATAAAAAACTGTGTGCATGGAAAAATCGGAAATAAATAGAAAATCATGTAAAAAATGCACAAAAATAGAAGATTAATATTGTAATAATAAACGAATTAATGAGAGAAAACGATTTTTATTTCAAAACCTATTGACAAATACAGCGTGAGAGATTATGATAAAGCCATCATATGAAACGGGTTCCACAAAAGAGGGGCACAGAACATTACACCACAGCAAAACCGCTGTGGTAAAAAGAGGGACAACATGGAACGGGTTTCATAAAAATAACATTTCCAGAACGAATTATGGGAATGCAATTACTAAACACAATCACATTTTACAGGAGGAAAGAATCATGAAAAAAAGAATGAGCGTAATTCTGGCACTCACAATGGCAGCAACAACAATGCTAAGTGCAGTACCTGCAATGGCAGAAGACGGTGATGTTGTAAATATTACAATCTGGAGCCCGACAGACAGAGAACAGGTAGAAACATGGTGGACAGAGAAGATTGCAGAGTGGAATGAAGCAAACCCGAACATCCAGGTATCCCGTGAAGCAATTGACCGTTCCGATTCCTATGCTTATGATAACAAGATCGCTACAGCAGTAACATCCAATGATCTTCCGGATATCTTCTATGTAGACGGACCGCAGGTTTCCTACTACGCAGCAAATGGAATCAGCATTCCGCTGGATGACTATTTTACAGAAGAGGATCTTTCTGATTTCGTTCCTTCATCTGTAGCTCAGAATACATATGACGGAAAGTTATATGCAGTTGGTGCAACAGAATCTTCCGTAGCTTTTTATTATAACAAAGACTACCTCAAAGAGTGTGGAGTTGATACAGATGACCTTGATTCCCGTACAGTAGATAACCCGATCACATGGGATGAAATGGCAGAAATCGCTGAGAAATGTACGACAGATAATTATGTAGGAACACACATTATCATGGATCACGGCGAAGGTCTTCCGTATGCCTTAGAGCCAATGTACATTTCCGAGGGAAAAGATTATATCAGTGAAGACGGTACAGAAGCAGACGGATATGTAAACAGCGAAGAAGCAGTGAAAACAACTTCTTACCTTGCAGATCTGATCGCAAAAGGATATGCAAATATTGATCCGATTGAAAATGAGTTCTTAAACGGTGCGTGTGCAACAATGCTGGGTGGTTCCTGGGAAATTGCAACTCTGGAAGAGAGTGCAGACTTTGACTGGGGTGTAACATACTATCCGGTATCTGAAACCGGCACAACAGTTTCTCCTTGCGGTGACTGGGCAGCAGCGATCAGCAAAGACTGCGAGAATGCAGATGCAGCAGGCGAATTCCTGCAGTGGTTAATGAACAGTGAAAACGTAGCAACCTATGCAGCGGCAATCGCAAAACCTGCAACACGTAACTCTGCTTATGATGAAGAAGCAATGGCTGATTATAAAGAGGGAACACGTGCACTCATGGTTGAACAGCTGAACAACACAGCGGTTCCGCGTCCGAGAACACCTTCCTATGCAACATTCTCATCTGCATATGCAGAAGCAATGACAAATATTCTCTCTGATGCAGCTACAAACGGAGAAGTTGACGAAGATTACATTCAGTCAGAACTTGATACAGTAGTAGAAACCTTCACAGAAGATTACGAAACATATTACGCTGAATAATCAGGATAAAAACCTGGCCGCATCGCTTCTGCGGTGCGGCCGCTTTTTCTATCATTCTGAACAAAAGGGGGAAAGGATTATGGCTAAGACGAAGTTGACCGGAAGAAAACGTGATGAGAGAATCACTGCATATGCTTTTGTAGCTCCGGCAGTTATCCTTCTGATCGCATTTCTGGTTGTACCGATGATCTATACTGTTTACTATTCCGGATTTAAATATCAGATCATGAGACCGGATGCCATAAAAATGATCGGTATTGAGAATTACCAGAAACTGTTCCAGGACAAAAACTTCTGGATGGCTTTAAAAAATACAGTATATTTCACAGTAGTCGTTGTACCTGTACAGTGTGCGCTGGCTCTGGCACTGGCACTTCTGGTTTCCAAGAAATTCCGTGGAGTTGCAATATTCAGAACCATGTACTTCAGTCCACAGCTGACTTCAATGGTTGTTATCGCTGTTTTGTGGTCAGTACTTTACAATGCAAATCCAAATACCGGTCTGATCAACTCTCTGCTGGTATCACTGGGAATGAATCCCGTTAATTTCCTGAGTAATGAACATACAGCCATGAATTCTATTATCTTCATGTCTGCGTGGCAGGGTGCCGGTTATCAGATGATGATCTTTCTGGCAGGTCTGCAGGGTATTCCGAGAGATCAGTATGAAGCAGCATCTGTAGATGGTGCAAACAAATGGAATCAGTTTCTGTTTATCACACTTCCGGGACTGAAAGGAACTATCAAATATGTTGTTATGATCACTATGATCCAGGCAATGAAGCTGTTTACACAGCCATATATCATGACACAGGGCGGACCAAAGAACTCCACAAAAACTCTGGTATATTACATCTATACACAGGGATTCCAGAAAGGAAACTTCGGTTATGCCTGCTCGATCGCAACTGTATTCTTCGTTATCGTTGTGGCAATGTCACTGTTAATGAAGAAAGTAACTACTGCAACAGATTAAGAGGAGGACAAAAGAATGAAAAAATCATCAATGAAATTTTCAGCGGCCTTTTCCAAGTTTATGTTCTACTTTGGAAATATCATTATAGGTATTATATTTGTTTCTCCGCTGATCTGGATGATCTCTGCATCCCTGAAACCGGAAGCCCTGATCTTTGCAAACATGAATTCCATCAGGACATTTTTCCCGGCATCAGCTTCGTTCAGCAATTATGTAGAAGTATTTACCAGAATGAATCTTCCTCAGGTATTTAAGAATACCCTGCTTTACATCGCACTTATCCTGGTGCTGGATCTGCTGGTAAACTCCATGTGCGGTTATGCTCTTGCAAAATTCGAGTTTAAGGGCAAAGGTCTTGTTATGAACCTGGTAGTAGCGCTGATGGTACTTCCGATGGAAGCGATCATGCTTCCGTTGTACATCGAAATGTCACAGCTTGGCTGGGTTAATACACTTGCTGCACTGGTAATTCCGTTTGTTGCAAAATGCTTCTCGATTTATATGTTCCGTCAGTTTTTCTGTGACATTCCGGATGATCTGATCGAAGCAGCAGCTATCGATGGATGCCGCCCGGCAGGAACCTTCTTTAAGATCGTAATGCCGATCTCCAAGACTGTGTATGCAACTGTATTTATCCTTGACTTTGTTGCTCACTGGAATGATTTCATGTGGCCATTCCTGGTTATGACCGGCGAGGACAAACGTACGATTCAGCTTGCAGTTCAGTCCTTCTTCGGAACACAGCCGGTACACTACAGTGCTATCATGGCAGCTCTGGTGGTTTCCGCGATTCCGATGATCATTATGTTTATCTTCATGCAGAAATATTATGTAGAAGGTATTGCATCTTCCGGTATTAAAGGTTAGTAAAATATATCCGGCATTATAATAAGGAAGAAAAATCCCCATGTACCGTGCTTTTTTGCAAGGTACATGGGGACTTTATGGTTAAAAGAGTTTCTGCTCAGCAGCTTTTTTATCTGCAAATGGTCCTGCGACAGTCCTGATATCTCTGTGATTTCCGAAGAAATCCTGGTTAAAGATGATTGGGCTTCCATCTGGATTCTCATATTTCTGTTCCGGTTCGAATGCCATTCCCAGCGTTTCTGTTGAGATGATACCGTCAGTTTTTTCTTTTATAATATCATACAGGTTGGTCTTAAGATACCAGCCGTCTTTTTTCTCCTCAAGTGCGATTTCCACAGAATGTTCCGTGTCTGTGACAGCATCTGTTTCTTTTTCCCAGGCACGTGCTCCATTGAAGTAAAGATTCCCACCAGCCCATACAGGAAGGTGATCATAATAACAGTTGCCTGTTGTCTCGGAGCCCATTCCACAGTATCCTTCGAACTGTTTATTCCACTCGTCAAAGGTCGGATATCCATTGAAACGGAAGGTTCCTGTGAGAATATTGCAGTCATCCCACATATTTCCGTTGCTGCCCATGAGATCAGCCAGATCCTGCATGCATGGGCGGATTGGTTTCTGAACAAAGATGTTATTGTAAAATCTGTCATCGCCGTGAAGGATGGTCATAAATCCTGCAACCTGAGTTCCATGTTTGGTATGATATGGAGTATATCTTGGTGATGGAATATCAGGAGCACCGTTATCAGTGCCGATACCGACAGAAACGAAACCGCCGCAGATCAGGTTATGTACAAGGGCAACCCCCTGTGTGGCGATTTTCAGCGCACGGTCGGACAGGAGAATATTATGGTCAATGAGTGTCGGACCATGGGAAACTTCAACGAAGATATCTTCTCCTGCACTTGTGACAGCGTCATCACCTGCCTCGAAATCATTTGGCAGGGCATTGTCATGGAAAAGATTGCCTGTAACACGGGTTCCCTGTGCCTGCCAGTCAAGCCACAGACCACGGGTGCAGTTGTGGATATGGTTTCGGCGGAAGATGACATCAATTGCGGCATGCATTTTGATACCGCCGATCTCTGCTCCTGCCAGATTCTGTTTGTTATTAATGTGGTGGATATGATTGTCTTCAATAATCGAGAATACACCGCCCAGATGTCCTACGATACCCGTCTGACCACAGTCATGGATCTCGCATCTGCGCACGATATGGGAACCGATATGTTCTTTATCCCAGCCCTCATAGGAAGCCTGGCAGATACAGTCACGTTCTGTCTGTGTTCCGTCTTTATATTTCCATTTTAACCATTTGTTATCATTCTCCGGCTGGAGATATTTGCCAAGGGAAATACCGCTGCATTTGGATTCGTAGATTTCACAGTCTTCGATGATCCATCCCTTGGACCAGTGAGGGCCGATCATTCCTTCCTGATAGGCAGTAGGAGGAGCCCACTGAGTGGCAGCCTGACTGATACGGAAACCGGAGAGGGTGATATATCCGATTCCTTCATTTTCCGGATAGAAGCAGTTTCTTCTGACACTGATTTCTACATTTTCCCTATTAGGATCTTTTTCATGGAAGTTTGCATAAATAATGGTCTGATTACTGGCTTTATCCTGCTCTGCGTACCATGTATATACGGAGAAATCAGGATCCCATGAGATGGTGCTCTTCTGCGGATTCTTAACTTTATCCAGACTTGTTACTTCATACATGGATTTCTCATTCAGATATACATCTCCTGTATGGGCGATAAAGGTAGCGATAAACCAGTCTCCGGATACCAGGGTAGTGAATGGATTATAACTGCCGAAGATTCCGTTTGGAACTGCTGTTCTCCATACAGTACCTTCTACATTTTCCCAGTCTTTGACAGCTTCACTTCCTGTAATGTGCGCCTGGCCTTTTACTGCGGAACGGTAGGTGATGCGTTTGTCCGCTGTTCCTGCATGAATCGGGTTAACAGCCTCGCGGTATAATCCCGGTGCAACAACGACTTCATCTCCCGGAAGTGCTTTCACAGCAGCTTCCTGAATTGTTTTGAAAGGGCATTCTCTGGTTCCGTTTCCGGTCTGGATCACGGATGCGTCGACATAGATAATCATTATAAAAACCTCCCGGCCTTCTGGCCCTGAATATTGATATTTGCGGGCAAAACACCCATAAGATATGTAGTTTAAGTGTAGCATATGAATTTACAGAAAAACAATGGAATACTGTGTCATTTTATATGAAATTTGTGATGCCATTACTGTTCGCACGTTTCGCAGGACAGTGAATGTAAACAGTAACTAATGGATAATGTGTGTTGATCTGTAACTGTAAAGGTACTGAACAGTTCCGTATTTTGTAAAAAGTTCTGTAAAAAGTTAGCAAAAACAGCTTGACCATCAAAGGCACACAAGTTATAATTCCAGTATAAAAGTTGAAACAATTT
>CAVCYJ010000015.1:0-26901 GCA_963605995.1 Holdemanella biformis
CACAGTTACGAGTCAAAATCCATTGAAAATCGCCTGCGGCGATGGGATTTTGACAATAGTAGACTGCTGAATAGTCACCTGTATTTTCAGTATGAACTGTCAGGCAGCCGGTTTATTTCTTCATATTCACAAACTGTGTATATCTCGGCAGCCATACCAGTTCCACGGTACCAATCGGACCGTTTCTCTGTTTGGCAATGATAACCTCCGCAATGTCCTTCTTCTCTGTATCCTTATGATAATAATCATCTCTGTAAAGGAACATTACCACATCGGCATCCTGCTCGATAGCTCCTGACTCACGCAGGTCAGAAAGCATTGGTCTGTGATCCGGTCGCTGCTCTACCGCACGGCTAAGCTGCGACAGTGCGATCACCGGAACATTCAGTTCTCTTGCCAGTGCTTTGAGTGAACGTGAGATCTCTGAAATCTCCTGCTGGCGGGAATCGCTTCTTTTTCCGCCGCCGCTCATCAGCTGAAGATAATCAATCATGATAATACCGAGATTGTGCTCCAGCTTATGCTTGCGGCATATAGAACGCATTTCCGTAATGGAAATTCCCGGTGTATCTTCAATAAATAAGGGAGCATTGCCAATAGTATTGGCAGCCTCCACCAGTTTTGTCCAGTCCTCATCCTTCAGATTACCGGTTCGCATATTCTGGGAATCTACATGCGCTTCCATGGCGATCAGTCGGTTGACAAGCTGAACCTTTGACATTTCCAGACTGAAGATCAGTACCGATACTTCTTTACGGCATGCCATATAATTTGCAATATTCAGGACAAACGCGGTTTTTCCCATAGACGGGCGGGCTGCGATCAGCACAAGGTCCGACGGATGCATGCCTGAAGTCTTGTAATCCAGATCAATAAATCCGGTCGGGATACCGGTTACCGAGCCCTTCAGTTTGGATGCCTTTTCGATATTATTGATCGCTTCAAGAACAATCTGCTGAATCGGCACAAATTCCTCATGACCACGCCGCTGAAGAATATCAAACAATTTCTTCTCAGCTTCATCAAGAATAACTTCCGTACTCTCCTTCTCCAGATAGCAGGCATTGGCAATCTCTTCATTGACTCTTATCAGCCTTCTCAGTATTGCCTTCTCATTCACAATGTTGGCATACTCCCTGACATTCGCAGAAGTCGGAACATTTGCGATCAGTTCGCGGACATACTCCATGCTGCTGATATCCGGCGGAAGATCTTTCTCTTTCAGTCGATTCTGCAGAGTGATCACATCTACCGGTTTTCCCTCATTACACAGTTCCACGATCGTATCAAATATGATCCCGTACTGTTTCTGATAGAAGTCATCACCTGTTATAATCTCTGAAGCCTTAAGAATCGCATCTCTGTCCAGAAGCATTGCCCCGATGACCGACTGCTCAGCGTCTATATCATGAGGCAGGATTCTTTTGATCAGTGCTTCTTCCATTACTTATCCCTCCCGGAAGATCTCAGGCTTCTTTTACCCATACCTTGAGAGTTCCTGTCACTCTGGGATGTAATTTTACCGGTACCTGAGTAACACCCAGTGTACGGATCGGCTCAGGAAGCTGAAGCTTCTTTTTATCAATCTCAAGGTTTAACTGCTTCTTTGCCGCTTCAGAGATTTCTTTGGAAGAAACGGATCCAAATGTTCTTCCACCCTCGCCTGTTTTCAGTGTAAGAATGATTTCCTTTGTCTCAAGATCCTTTGCAAATGCCTGTGCTGCTTCATAAACTTCTTTGGCAACCTTTTCTTCGTTTGCCTTCTGAAGCTTCAGATCATTTAAATTCTTAGGAGTTGCCTCCAGACCTAATTTCTTAGGAAGGATCATATTTCTCGCATATCCGTCACTTACATTTACAATCTGTCCTTTTTTTCCAAGTGCTTTTACGTCTTCAAGTAAGATTACTTTCATTTCCTGTTTTCCTCCTGATATTCCTGATCTATGATGTCTTTAAGCATTCTCTCTACTTCATCCGGAGAAGCCTTCACCTGGGCACCGGCAATGTTCATATGACCGCCTCCGCCCATCTTTTCCATCATTACCTGCACATTGATCTCATCAATAGCACGGGCACTGACATACACTTCATCATTATACTGAGTCAGTACAAAAGATGCCTTAACTCCTGCGATATTCAGAAGCTCATTGGCCGCCTGCGCACCTATAACCGTAGGACTGTCGAGATTTTCGCTCGGACATCTGGAAATAGCAAAACTGTCCTTATAAATATGCGCCGTTCTCACAGCCTCCGCACGTGCCTGATAAGACTTCAGATCATCCCTCAACAGCTTGCGGACTCTGGTCACATCCGCACCGCTTCTCCTTAAGAACGCAGCAGCTTCAAAGGTCCGCACGCCTGCACGTGTTGTAAAGTTATTGGTGTCGATCATGATTCCGGCATAAAGACAGTCAGCCTCGATATTTCGGATACGGAGATCATCAGAAAAATACTGCAGGATCTCTGCTACCATCTCACAGGCAGAGGATGCATACGGCTCCACATAAGAAAGCACTGCATTCTCGATCACTTCACTTCCCCTTCTGTGATGATCCAGTACAACAACGGTCTTAGTCATGTACAACAGTTCCTCACATTCGGTATAGCTCGGCCTGTTAGTATCAACAACAACTACTACTGTGTTGTTGTCCACCAGATCCTTTGCCTGCTCGCTGTCAATAAACATCGAAGGTTCATAGTCCTGATTATTTACATACCCTGCAATCAGCGGTCTGATAGATTTGTTCGGATTGTTCACTACAATATGAACCGGTTTTCCGAGAGTTCTGCCTGCACGGTAAATACCGATTCCAGCTCCCAGCGCATCCACATCTGTAATCTTGTGCCCCATGACCACAACGCGGTCTTTGGTACTCATGAATTCCTTCAGTGCCTGTGCTTTGACACGGGCTTTAACACGGGTCGTTTTCTCCATCTGCTGAGTCTTGCCGCCGTAGTAGGTGATGTTGTTTCCATTTTTGATAACAACCTGATCACCGCCGCGTCCAAGAGCCATCTCGATAGCGATCCGTGAATATTCATAGTTCTGTATATACGTAGCTGCATTAAGCCCGATACCGATACTCAGAGTAATCGCCATCTCATTTCCGATATTAACAGTCTTGACTTCATCCAGAATGTGAAATCTCTGTTCCTTCAGTGCTTCCAGAGAACTCTGACGCATGATCAGGAAGTATTTATCTTTTTCAAGCTTCTTTACAAGACCGTCAAAATTCGAAAAATACTTTGTGATTTTCCGGTCGATCAACGCGATCAGCAGGGAACGCCTTACGTCTTCCACACTCTCCAGTGCTTCTTCGTAATTGTCCAGATAAGCCAGTGCTATAACAAGCTTATTCTCTTCATTTTTCCTGATATACTCTGTCAGCTCCGTATCGTCATACATATACATGGCGATCAGACTGACATTCGTGTCTGTATTCTCCAGAATCTCACTGGCTGCTACGACTTCCCCCAGTTCTACCCTCTGCATGGAGACACGGTACATCTTTTCTCCAAACTGAGTTCTGATCTCACTGAGTTCTTTCTTATTTTCGACAGGCAGCTTATCACCTGTTATCTCAGGAAAAATAGTGTTGATGTTCTTCCTGTAAAACTGATCCTTTCCTGTAAGCTCTGAAAATACTTTGTTGGACCAGATCATTCTGCCATTCATGTCCATGATGGCATAGGGCAAAGCCAGTTCTTCAAGGATCCTCTTCTCAAGTGCATCGTACTGATTCGCAAAAGCGATCAGATCATTTATTATGAAAGTTCTGTGACACCTGAGTACCATCACTGCAATCCCTATATAGATAAGGATTCCTGTTGATACTATGATACCTGCCTTCACGCTGGTGAAATACACCAGGATATTGAGTACGATCAGTAAAGCTGAGAGGATCAAAGGCCATCTCATAAATGCCTTCATATGCCCTTTTAATTTCAGTTTATTACTCATAGCTTTCTTTTCCGTTCTTCACTCTATTCATTTGCCTCTTGCCATATCTGCATTGTATAAGAGCAGGAGCTATGAAAAACGTCCTTTGCGGTATATTATAACAGATTCAGATAGGATTTACCATAAAAACCGAATGAACGCACAGAAAAAATGCTGTTCCGCAAAATGCGGAACAGCACACGGTTCTCTTCGGAATTAATCCTGAATATATGGCATGATAGACATATGACGTGCTCTCTTAATAGCAACTGTCAATGCTCTCTGATGCTTTGCACAGTTTCCTGTGATTCTTCTTGGGAGGATTTTTCCTCTTTCAGAAACATATTTTCTTAATTTTGCTACATCCTTGTAGTCGATTTCGTTATTCTCTTTACCACAGAATACGCAAACTTTTTTTCTTCTGCGTCCGCCTCTTCTCTTCATTGGAGAGTCCGGTCTTTCGCCTCTATTGTAAGCCATGATTGCTTTCCTCCTATCTTATTCTATCAGTTTGTATAAGCCTTACTTAAAACGGCAGTTCTTCATCAATTCCATCCGGAATATTCATGAAGCCGTCTGCACTGGCTGCTCCCGGAGCCGGCATGGATGGTGCAGGTGCGGATGTCTGAGGATGTGAAGCCGCGTAATTATCGCTGGCTGACTTGCTCTCAGCAAATTCCTGTTCCTCAACTACAACCTCTGTTGTGTAGACCTTCTGGCCTTCACGGTTGGTGTAGCTGCCTGTCTGAATACGTCCTGAAACAACGATCTTGATTCCCTGGCGGTAATACTTCTCTGCAAACTCTGCTGTACGTCCAAAGGATACACAGTTAATGAAATCTGCTGTTGCTTCACCGTCACGACGGAATCTTCTGTCTACTGCCAGTGTATATCTGGCAATTGCCAATGCATTTTCTCCTGCGGAATATCTCACCTCAGGATCTCTTGTTAAGCGTCCCATTAAAATTACTTTGTTCATGTAAATACCTCTTCGTTTCTGTTCTGAATGGTTGAACGGGTCAATTAATGGTACTTTCTAAAATCCACTCTGTATAAGATTATGCGTCTTTTCTTACGACTAAGTATCTTAATACATTGTCCATGATACGAACGTGTCTTTCAACTTCCGCCGGACACTGTGCGTCTGCTTCAAACTGAATGAAATAGTAGAAGCCTTCATGCATTTTCTGAATTTCGTAAGCTAATTTCTTCTTACCCCATTCTTCTACTTCTGTGATAGTGCCGTTGTAACGTGTGATGTATCCTTTTGCTTTCTCAACAACTGCATCACGTACTTCGTCTTCAACTTTTGCACTAACAACTAATGCTAACTCGTACTTGTTCATGTCTTGCTTTACCTCCTTATGGTCTGTTGGCCCTTTGCCTGTCAAAGAGCAAGGATATAAAATATATCACGAGTGTTGATTTTAACATAGTTTTCGTTGTCTGTAAAGTACTATTTTTCTTTTTTCATCAGATTTTTTGTATTTTTTTCCACCATTTTACGTGGTACCATGATCTGATGTCCGCATCCTGTACATTTCAGCCGGAAATCCGCTCCCACTCTCAGGATTTCCCAGTCTCTGCTGCCGCAGGGATGTACTTTCTTTAATGTAACAGTATCACCAACTTCATATAGAAGTCCCATATATTTCTTACTCCTCTTACTTCCGTATTTTGTTGTCCATGCTCATGCCAGACCCATTATCAGCAATGGATCTGGGCAAACACCTGTCCGATCGGCTCCTGGATCAGCAGGTCTGCATATCTGTCTCTCGGTGTCGGGGATTTGTTGATCACTACAAGATGTTCCCCGCGGAAATAATCAATCAGTCCGGCTGCCGGGTAAACTGCCAGGGAGGTTCCGCCGATGATCAGTACCTGTGCCTCTGAGATTGCCTTCACTGACTCATTGATCGTCTGGTTATCCAGACCCTCTTCATACAATACCACATCCGGCTTGATCATTCCACCACACTCACATCGCGGTACACCGGTGGACGCTTTCATGTGTGCAAAATCATAAAATCTGTGGCACTTCATACAATAATTGCGATGTACGCTTCCATGAAGTTCCAGAACCTTCTTACTGCCTGCCAGCTGATGCAGATTGTCAATATTCTGAGTGATCACTGCTTTCAGTTTACCTGCCTGTTCCAGCTCTGCCAGCTTCAGATGTGCCGCATTCGGTTTTGCAGTGTCACAGAGCATCTTGTCCCGGTAGAATCTGAAAAATTCCTCCGGCTTTCTCATAAAGAATGTATGGCTTAAGATTGTTTCCGGAGGATAGTCATATTTCTGGCTGTAAAGACCATCCTGACTTCTGAAATCCGGAATCCCGCTTTCTGTGGAAACACCGGCTCCTCCAAAGAAAACAATATTGTCGTATTTATCCACAAGTTCCTGCAGCTTCTCAATCTCTCCTGACATTTTCGTTCCTCCTTTATTTTCACAGATCACCATAATACACTGTTCATCCTTATGTCCGGTCTGATCCGCCCAAAAGTTCCTGCCATCCTCTACTGTTCCACATCAAGAGTATCCACACGCCTGCCCTGGACTACATAACGGGTTGCCTGATTTCCTGTACAGGTGGACAGAGTGATGATCTTGTCCTTTATATTCAGTCCTTCCGCATCCGTATCAATCTCGGAATATCCCCTGATTTTCTCCAGATACTTCTCAAATTCCTCTCCCGGGCCCTTGAACAGCGTATAGGTATCACTGTTTACGCTCGTTGTATATGCCGAAATGACCTCATACCTGTAATTCTTCTCCGGTGTAAAGATCCAGAAATATTTACTCTTTTTATAGGTTTCATCATTCTGCGAAAACTTCTTAAGCTGTGCAAACATGGAGCCGTTTTTCATATTATGTCCGTATACGATCGTATTACAGTCACTGAAGTCACCCTTGTTTTCATAATCAACAAAAATTGTTCCTGCAAAGTTATAATTCTTCTCATAGGTTCTGTGAAGATAGGTTTCATTGTCCGTTCCATGTACGATCGGATAATTAATATCCGGTATGGCTTCCACATAAATCCATCCCACAACATCATCATTCACACTCTTAAGAGATGCAAAGTCAATATCCATCGGAGCCTTCAGTTCCCCTTCTGACGTTTCTGCCGCTTCACTGTCAGGATCCCGCTCTGTCACTGCCATCTGTGCAATGGAATTGTATTCATCCGTTCCTTTTTTGTACTCTGTATAAATATGGAACAGATTATATCCTGCATAACAAAATACACAAATTGCGGCAAAGAGGATAACCGTCAGTACGATATCTCCTGCTGTTTTCTTTTTTTTAGGCTGTTTCTCTGACATTCTTCCTCCACTTCCGCGGCATTCCTCTGCCGCTATATATCAGACCGCATCTGATTTTTTACATTTCCCGCATTGCTTTCAGGCATGCTTTCTGCAGATTCTTTTCTTCCTTATTGTATAAAAGCATTCCACTGTAACGAAAATATGCCGGACATCCATTTTCTGCAATAAACGCAGTCACTTCACTGTCGGCCGTAAGTCCGGTCACCAAAAGCAACATCTCCTGATTTTCTCCAAAGCTGTCTTTTACGAAAGAAAAAGCATTACTCAGCTGATTCTGCAATTTCTCTGCCAGTTTCTCTCTCTGTACAACCTCTTCTTCAAAGCATCTGCTGATTCGCTTAAATCCATCTACTGCAGACCGCAGATGTTCCTTCTTTACAGTCAGGATATATTCTCTCAGCCTGCGTATTGCTGTTTCCTGCTGCTTCTGTTCGCAGCCTGAGATCAGCTCCATCTTTATCTTAACCTGCAGACTTTTCTCCTGCTGCCGGACAAATTCCTCCAGTACAGAAACACTGCCGGAATCACCTTCTGCAAATTGGTTGCTGCCCTTTTCATCCTGCATGAGCTGCTTCACCTGAGCTTTCAGATGAAGCAGAAGTTCATGAAGCACCGTAAGCTGCCTTTCTGCCTGTCCGTATTCTCCGGCAGTTTCTCTGAGTGTTCCCCGTATCAGATTCACAACTGCAAAGCGTTCCTCAAAAGTACCTCCCGATGCCATCCGGCATTTCTGTTCCAGTTCTTTCCTGCTCAGCTCTCCTTCCAGAATTGCAGGGATTTCGTAATCCTCCCCATACTTCATATATAACTGATAAAATCCGGCAAAATCTGCTGCTGTTTCTTCTTTCTGAAGAAATTCCCCGATCAGTTCTGCTGTTATCTCAATTCCCAGTCTCTCATAGCTTAAAAGGAGTCTGGAAAGATCCTCCCAGCCTCTGGCAGTTACAAAGAACTTCCCGTCCACCGTATTCTCCACCGCATAAAAACATTCTTTTTTCATAGACAGATAGGCGATGACTGCCTGATGGACATTCTGCTGTTCCGCATATCTCAGCCATATGTCGCAGTCCGGTTGTACTTCAAGTTTGCGGACACGATCCAGGGTAACAACGTCAAACTCTCTGACTGACTTATTATACTCCGGCGGATTTCCCGCTGCCACCAGGATCCAGCCTTCCGGGATCCTGTGACTCCCGAAGGTTTTATTCTGCAAAAGCGCAAGCATGGCAGGTGCAAGGGTTTCCGATACACAATTGATCTCATCAATAAACAGAATCCCCTCTTTTCTTCCTGTTTTCTCCATACATTCATAAACAGATGCTATGATTTCGCTCATGGTATAATCTGTCACCATCATACTCTTTCCACCATAATTGCGCTTTACGATCTCCGGCAGACCGATGGCACTCTGACGGGTATGGTGAGTGATCGTATAGGATACAAGTCCCACACCGCACTCTGCTGCCGCCTGCTCCATAATAGCTGTCTTTCCGATTCCCGGTGGGCCGATCAGCAGAACCGGCCTCTGTCGGATCAGCGGATAAGTATAATCTCCATCTTCATCCTTTGCCAGATAAGCCCGAAGTGTATTACAGATTTCCTGTTTTGCTGCCTGTATATTCATTCTCTGCCTCCAGTTCCAGGTACCGGCACCGGTACATTCTATTTTACTTCAGTGATCAGGCATTTCGCCCAGGATGGCACCAGTTTCATCCTGTCGGTACGTTTCAGAAATACAAACGCAGTCTCATAATCCGGCTTCTGCCGCGGATAAATTCCATCTCCATCCGTAAAATAGATCAATGCCCTGAGATTCCTTAACTCTTTTCGTTCCTTTTCTTGCCGGATCAGTTCAAAAACCGGACGAAAATCTGTGCCGCCCCGCCCCTGAACGGTAACTCTTCTGCTGTATTCCTTCCATTCCTCCTCAGAATGGATCACATCCACTTTCTGGATAAAACAGTCACACTGTACAATGTATACCTTCATTCTGCAGAAAAAATTTTCTTTCTCGCTCAGAATAGCGTAGGTTTCCTCCAGAAACCTACGCACTGTTTCCTCAGAGCATGATCCCGAAGTATCTATGGCGATCACCAGCTCTTCCAGACGATTTACTTCTTTATATTCCAGCGGTTCTATCAGCGGAATATTTCCGTAATGCTCCATTCCGAACCTGTAAAAGATATAGTCAAAGCTTTCTGTATCAAGCTCAACTTCTTCACGCAGCCTGCTAAACTGCTTCAAAAATTTCCGGTAATCGTATTTGCTTCGGTAAATCTCATCCAGTTCCTCCTGCCGGTTCATCGTCTGGCTTCCTGCACGGCTCTGGGTTCCGGTCTTATTCTGTGATGTATAAGCCAGAATGCGCTCCCATTTCTCCTTCGTTCTTCTGCCGCCGGATGCCTGAGCTGTGGTCCGCTGCCAGACCATATGATCATCAAAGCTGTTATCTGCCATTTCCGCACCATCCGGGTTTCTTTTTTTCAGGCTGTGACTTCCGCTTTCCTGAATACATTGATCTATCAGAGTTTCCACAAAGGAATCACATTCCCTGTTCCATTCGTCACGCTCTTTATCCGGCATCATAAAAATATGAAGGTACAGACAATGTAACAGCATATGCAGATATCCCCGTCTTACTGCTGCAGAATCTCTGACATATTGATTTAACAGAAAAACAGGATTAAAATAAATCTTCTCTCCATCAGTACCAACAGTAGCAATACTGTTATCAGCTTCATATTCCAGACCTGCAAACGCTCCGTCCAGATATGGGAAATCCAGATACAGTTCCGTTCTGCAGTTTTGAAAGATTCTTTTTCCCAGAGTTTCCTGACTATCCATATCATTCATATTATCTGCTCCTGTTGCGGATATGGATTCCTGCCGCACTTAAAGCTATCTCCGCTTTACAGAGAGAAATCCTTCTTTCGATAACCGTATTTTTTATCTTTAAGATGCAGCAGCCATACCAGAGCTCGCAGCTTCGTCTGTTCACTCGCAGTCCTGATAAATCCCTGCAGTTCTTTTTCAGAAAACCAGCCACATTTTTCCAGCTGCTCCATTCTCTGTATATCTTCCTTTTCTATAAGAAATTCCATGGCAGGACGTATCCTGAGCCTCAGATATTTCTCTGCTTCCGCAAATTCTTCTGATTCTTTGTCGATCTCATCCCGAAAATAAAGATCCAGTACCTGTTCAAGCTTTCTGTCCTGCATCATTTTATTTGCGGTACACAAATGCCGGAAGTCCGTCTTCACCATACGGAATTTCTACAGTTCCCCTGATAAGAGGGGCGGCATAATGTATGAAAGCTTCTGTAACATCTGAACCGTCCGGGGTGATCCAGTCCTGCGGTACGGTTTTTTCTTCATTGCAGATATCATTGACATCTTCCAGACCACACTCCATAGCATAAGAGCCGTCCGGAGCTTCCTTCCGGATAAAAGAAACCATCTTTCCGGTTTCACCGTTTAATGCTGCCTGTACCCCATATTCGCCTGCCCTGATGGCCTCCTGCTGGTCTGTCGCCGACATCATGGCTGCCGAGCAGCGCTGGCTAACATTGAGCTCTACTGAACGTGCCTTGACGCCGAGACGGTTACGTACAAGATTTTCCAGATATTTTCCGCAGCCTGCCAGCATCTTGTGACCAAATGTATCTGTGCCTACGGAATTATCGTATTCGCAGATGAAGGTACCTTCCGCATCGTGGATTCCTTCTGATACACAGACAACCACATTGCAGTTTTTTTCAAAGGATTTCTCTACTGCTTCGAGAAACGCTTCCTGATCAAAAGAAGCTTCCGGAAGATAGATAAGAAGCGGATTATCTCCTGTATATTTACGTGCAAGCGCAGAGGCAGCTGTAAGCCAGCCGGCATGACGTCCCATGATCTCGATTATCGTTACTGATTTTTTCTCATAAACATTTGCATCTATGGTAATCTCCCGGACAGTAGATGCCACATATCTGGCCGCGCTTGCAAATCCAGGTGTATGGTCAGTATGGATCAGATCATTATCAATCGTCTTCGGTTCTCCAATGATACGGATATCACTTCCTGTCTGTGCCGCATAACGCGAAAGCTTGCTCACTGTATCCATGGAATCATTTCCGCCGATATAGAAAAACCATCCTATGTTCATCTCTTCAAATTTCTCAAAAAGTCTGGGGTAAACCGGATCCTCCAGTGATTCCGGCAGTTTATATCGACAGGAACCAAGATATGCGCCGGGTGTGATTTTCAGACCATCCATCTTCTCTCCCGGGAGTACTTCTGCAAAATCAAGAACAGTTCCGCTCAGAAAACCCTCAATTCCGTTTATCATTCCATAAACATGTTCAATTGCTTCCGGGTGACGTCTTCCCTCGGATACCACACCGTAAAGGCTGCTGTTGATTACTGCGGTAGGGCCGCCGGACTGACCGACGATCAGATTCTTTCTGGACATAAAAGACCTCCTGTGTTGTTTTCATTTCATTTTTTACAGTATTTAAGTATGTGGCTATATTATAACACACAATGGGCGGAAAGTGACAGATTTTCGTAACTAACTGATAACCTCAAAGGTATGATACAGATCCAGTCTCCCGTATCCCCATCCCGGATTCGGATAATCCATCTGTTCTTCTCTGGCCGCTCCCTTCTGCAGATAAAACTTTACACTGTTTCCCGAAGCATATGGAATATTTCCTCTCACGATCGCCCACTCCAGTACCAGTGCCGCTGCCCCGGCAGTAACCGCTGCTGACAGGCTGCTGCCCGAAGCTTTTCCAAACGCACCTCCCGGAAGCGGAATAAGCAGATCCACACCCGGTGCAGCCAGATCCGGAGTCACCTGATTATTCGGTGTAAAGCCCCTTCCCGTCTGAAAATATAAACTGTTATCCTGATACCGGTAAGCTGTAGCAGTAATACTTTTTGTAGAATCTCCGGGTGCTGTAACTGTTGTATATGGTGTAGACTCCAGAAAATATGTATCCGGAGAAATCAATCCCTGCACCGGAAGCCATACATGAAATCTGCTGCCTGCTCCTTCTCTTGTGCTGACATTTATCTTCCAGATTCCCGCTGCCGGATGAAAAAAGCGAAAATAGATCAGCTGTTTACCGGTAATCCGCTCCATTCCCACATAATTGACCAGTACCTTCGTTTCCACAAAAATGAAGCTTAGTTCCTGTGTTCCGGCTCCAAGGGAGCTGCTCACCTCCAGTGTCTCCCCTGTCGGTGACTGCACAGATACCGCATAATCATCCGGAGGATCTCCCCATAATTCCATCGAAAACCCCTGTTCGCCCTCTCCAATCCGCAGCTCCACAATATCCTGAACCCTGTCTCCGTTCAGTTCTGCCGTATAATGATGCTGCGCTGCCCCTTCATTTCCCGCTGACACAGATACGGATACCTGAGAATCTTCATTGATATAATCCAGATACCGGCTCAGCTCACTGTCTCCGATATGTGCTCCCTGACTGGTTCCCAGCCCCAGGCACACAGAAACCGGCATTCCCATCTCTTTCGCTGTCTTTACTGCAAAGGAAACCCCAAGCATGATATCATTCTCCTGAAATACCTGTGCTTCAGGTGGATACTGATAAAATTCCCTCAGGTAAGATTTCGCTTTCTTTAATTTCACAACTATAATCTCGGCTTTCACAGCCGCACCCGAAAAATTTTCCGCCGGTACAAAATTTCCTGCTGCCAGCCCTGCCATGGCTGTACCATGTCCGTTCTCATCCAGCGATGGTACAATTTCCCGCGGATTCTCAGCAATAAGTGCCTGATTAATCTCCTCTCTGGTAAAAACCTTTCCATAAGGCACCCGTTCATCTCCATTCCCGGTGATCGTCTGATCCCAGATATATGCAATCCTGCTTACGTCTTTATTTCGAAAAACCGGATTCATATAATCAATCCCGGAATCAATCACCGCTATCACGGTTCCCTCTCCCTGCAGATTCAGATAGGGATGATTATGTAACCGCATAATCCCTGATGCATTCATAGCTTCCGCATCCATAAAGCTATAACACTTTGGCAGTGATGCATAGATATAGGAGTTAATCCCCAGCACTCCTGTTTCTTTCAGCGGTACATATAAAATTCCAAACATTTCATTGACAGGAAGAAATTCACTGTCCGGTCTGTTTTCGTATTCACTTCCTATGCTCTGTCCATATTTCACAATAAAATCCCCGTACTGTTCATCCTGTGCCGGTGGTACGGGCAGCCTGGACTGAATGCCGGGGATTTTTTCCTGCTGTATCTGCATTTCAAAATCATCAGGTCCGAACATTACTGTCCTCCCGGGATTTTTTTACATGATATGTGCAGAATTTACTTTTTATGTTACCTTGTAACGCTCCGGCAGTCTGCTGTCCCGGAACAGATATCTGTTCACATTTTATCTGTCATTTTTTGTTTTCTCACTGCTGACAATAATGCGATTCCGAAAGCTGCCGTAAAGATACTGATAAACTGTGACGTAGACAGCACACCAACACTGCCTCTCTCAATATCACCTCTGAAAAATTCGATTACAAATCTTCCGACACTGTAAAAGATCAGATAACACGCAGCTACCTGCCCGTCCGCTTTTTTATGCCTTGCCACATAGAGCAGCAGCAGAAAATGCATAAAGTCCAGAATGCTGGAATATATCTGTGTCGGAATCAGAGCCACATGATTGGGTGCAAAGTCTGAATTTGTAAAAGTAACCGCCAGTATCCCTGAAGTTTCTTTTCCGTAACAGCATCCCGCAAGGAAACATCCGAGCCTTCCAAATCCCTGTGCCAGAGCAATGGATGGCATCATCAGGTCAAAATATGTCAGAAATTTCAGCCTCTTTATCCTGCAGTACAGCCAGCCCACCAGAATTCCTCCAATGATTCCTCCATAAACCACAAATCCATCTGAGCTGATCAGTTCTCCCGGATTCTGCAGGAATTCCTGCCAGTTGGTGATCCAGAATAAAATTTTTGCGGACGCAAATCCTCCGATCGCACACCATACAACAAGATAAAAAATATGTTCATACGCAAGCTTCAGTCTGCGTGCCCTCCGCTCTGCCGTAAACCATGCTGCCAGCACTCCCACAGCGATCATAAATCCATATCCATAAACCGTCAGCGGTCCTATATGCAGTAATTCATTATGCATGTTTCCAATCCTCTCCAATCAAATTTCAGGATATTTCCTGCCCTTTCATTTCCCGAATATGCGCTCTGAAATTTCCAGCAGTTTCTCATTTGCCAGGTCATTGGCAGCATTGTCATGAACTGCTTCTGCATCCGCTTCTCCGCAGATATCCACACCGGCAATGATCCCTCCGGTTTCTTTTGCACATTCCAGCACGGTCTGTAAACCGGAAAGAAGAGTAGTCAGGCGCATATCTCCCTGGCTCCACGTTGTCCGGGCATCTTCTGCACAAAGAACATCCTTGTCAACAGATATATATAATGGAAGAAATTCTTTCGCATCTGTCTCTGAACTCCCTGTTCTCCATTTACATACACTGCCGACAGTATCTGCAAGAAATTCATTTATCCGGACATCCGTCATTTTCTGAAGCTTCTCTCTGGAGAGAAATATTACCCTGTCTTTCAGCTTCTCATCAACCTGTGCATAATCAGCCTCCCCCGGTCCGATAAGGATCACCATTCTTAAATTCTCCAGTTCTGTCAGTGATGCTGCGATCCATCCGCCGCAGGACAGAATCTCTCCAAAAGCAGGCGGCTGCATATCTGTATGGTTATCGTAAACCAGCAGGGCAAACGGCTCCTTTATTCTATTCAGCCACAGCTTCGTCATATAGTGATAGTTGCCGGAATCAATAAAATGGACTCCGGCAACCGAATGGCTTTCTGTTCTTTTGTTAATTTCTGCTGCTGCTTCATCATCACAATAACAGTTCGTTCCGCAAATATCCGATACTTCTATCCAGGACACCTGTCTGTCCTTCCAGAATTCTTCTTCCTCATAAATTCCGGAAAAATTCATAACTACAGCTGGTATCTGTTTCTGCATAATATGTTCAGTCCTTCCATTCTTCCAGTGTCTCATCATGATTTTTCAGCATTTCCCGGATTTCTCTTCCCGGACTTTCCTCTTCCTTCGTATCATACAGATTGTCTGTTATTGCTTCCTTTATATCCTGCAAATCTGCCTGATCTGTATCCTGAGTCATGTCTTCCCGGTCTTGCTTCTCCGCATTTTCCGACTCTTCTGACTCAGTCTGCTCTTCTTCAGAACTCTGATCTGCCATATCCGGTGATATTTCATCTGTCAATGCTTTCTCCTCCACAGCAGGCTTCTGTCCATCTTGCGGCATCCCTTCCATCTGAGCATTACAGGACTGTTCTTTCTGTCTTTTTCTCATGCCTGTACACAGCATGATCAGAAACACAATATCAGCCGCACCGTTTGCAGTCAGGATCATTCCTGAGAACAGAATCATCTTCGTCACGGACATGAAAGAATAAAACAGCATGGAAGCTCCAAGCGCAATGAAGATCAGACTCCCGATACAGAGAACCTTCCAGCGCCCCCTTTCAGCTTTTTTAAGCCGATAACTTCCTTTTATTTTCCAGATACTGTCGACCAGAACAAATGCCCCTAACAGATAAGGCAGAATTCTGATCACTATCTGCGGTGTGAAAAAAAGAAATATTCCCAGTACCATAACGATCACACCTGTAAACAGATCAAGTATCGTGGCCTTTCGTTTCTCAGCCGTATAAATAATAATGTGATAAATTCCTGCTGCGATCATCACCAGTCCGAATATAATCTTACATATGATATTTACAGTCTGATCCGGAATCAATATCAGACACAGACCAAATGCCAGATAAAAAACTGATGAAATGACCTCTCCCTTTAAAAAATCCAAGATTTTTTTTCCCACAATCATTTCCTCCTGTCTGCAGCACCGTTACCGGACACAGGATGAACAGGTAACTGTATACTGCTCTTAACAGCAGTATACCCTCTTTCTTCTCTATCGTCCACATAGATTCGGAAATTTTTGTCATATTCTTCAGATATCAAATGTTTTTTCAGAGAGAAAAAACTCCGGTAACGACAATTATGCTTCATAAATTGAAGAATTTGCAAAAACGCAGGGAACAGCATAATGTCTGATATAATTCTTATCAAGGTACAGCTATACAGTCAGGCAGATAAGCAGTATCCGGGGAACAGAGCGAAATCTGTTTTCTGTCTGGACAGACCGTATATCTCACCTGTTCGTTAGATGTGTGAAAAGTGTGTGTGTGAAAAAGAATGTGTGAAATATTTAAAAAAAGTCCCCACCGAAATTCAATGTTTCCCCGACATTGAATTTCGGTGGGGATTCCTTTATTCAGAAACCTGTTCTTCAGAAGAATCAGCAGTATCAGCAGTATCATCGGAAGTCTCACCAGAAGTCTGCTCAGCAGTTCCGGAAGTTTCATCAGTAGCCAGCTCAGCAGTTCCGGAAGTTTCATCCGTAGTCTGCTCAGCAGTTTCAGGTTCTGCCGAGAGTGCAAGTTCAAGAGAGGTATCCGAGAAAAAAGTATTTGCATTATACAGATACAGAATCTCCTGAACATTCTCTACCTGGATCAGCTGCTCCAGATTTCCATAATAGTAACGGGGATCGACCATTATGATCTTACGGTAATGCGGAGCGAGAAACGGAACCAGACTGTTGGCATACGAATCTTTCAGGATGAGCAGGGTATTATCGTTTTCTGTAGGAGTACTGATCTTTACCTGTGCATGGTTTCCGCCGAAAAACATGGCATATTTATCTCTGGTATCAAGTTTTGCAGTATCGTAGAAGCTGGCACTTTTTTTCTGCTCATCGACATAATTGACAACCGAAGAAAGTGTATTTTCACCGGTTGGAAGAAATACATCAATTTCATCTTTTTCACCGGAACGAAAACCGCTTTTTGCTGAAAGCGTTCCCTGGAAAGAACGTGTGACAGGGGCTTTTTCGTAAGTCTCCGAGGAAATGTCTATTTCCATTTTTCCGGCAGCCTGCTGATAGGCATAGTAAGCTCCCTGAGTAGTCCAGTGATGATCCGTGTGATAATAAATTTCCTCTGACCTGTGCTCTTCAAAAGTATCACGGACATCAATGAAGCTTATGCCGGCCTGCTCCAGTGAATCAGCGAGGGTATTTAGCCAGGTGTTCTGATCCTGAACAGGAGCAAAAGCAGGAAGCCTGTCCTTTAATACACTGACAGCATTTGGTGCGATCAGCGCATATTGTTTTATGTCAGAATGCTTCTGTGCGAAGGCTGTCATTGCATTAACTGTGGAATCATACTGTGTTTCGGCGGGAGCCTTGAATTCCTCGATCAGATAGCCGGATTTTCCAAGATATACACCGTTAGCTTCGACTTTTCCCATGAGACGGTCAGTTCCCGCCTTCACGGTGATCCACAGGTCACGGAGCGGAAACTGATCATTTTCATAGGTTTCAAACTGTTTCTCAAAATTTCCCGAAGTGATCGCTGCTGCATTCAGATGAGGTCTGGATGACAGAACGCGGTTTTCTTTCTCTGAGAAGCCTCTGTCCGGAAGTACAATACTTACCAGGAGTACAGCTATGGGAAGAAACAAAAATACAAATCCCATTCTGTGGAAAAATAACCGATAATTTCTTAATGATTTTTTCATACTGTTTACCTTCTAAAATTTCGCATATAAAAATGGTGTATAGGAATTATAGACCATATAAGCAACAGACAGTGCAAATAAAATCAGATTCACAGTCAGCGCAACAGCAGGTCTGCGCCTGATGAGACGTCTGAAACGCATATAAGGTCCCGGCCGGCATGCCAGAATGCCGATCAGAAGGAGAACAAAACCTGTCTTCAGATAGTACAGGGAAATACTGTCTATAAACCCTGAAGCTCCGAGCCCGAACATAGCGCCCAGATAATGACCGAGTGCACCAAAATCTGTCTGGCTGAAAAATGCCCAGCCGATCATAACCACAAGCATGGTGTATACTGTGCGAAGCCATGATGGCATGTGTTCCAGAACTCTCTGGAGTACAAATTTCTCCAGCAAAAGAAAGAATCCATAGTAAACACCCCACAGTACAAAATTCCAGCTTGCACCGTGCCACAGGCCGGTAAGAGCCCACACAACCAGAATGTTCCTGATATGCTTCAGGGTTGATACACGGTTGCCGCCAAGCGGAATGTAAATATAATCCCTGAACCAGCTTCCAAGAGATATATGCCAGCGTCTCCAGAATTCCGAAACACTGGTGGAAATGTAGGGATAATCAAAGTTTTTGGCAAAGTCAAATCCAAGCATTTTTCCAAGGCCGATGGCCATATCCGAATATCCGCTGAAATCAAAATAAAGCTGCAGTGTATAGGCCAGGATACCAATCCAGGCAGTAAATACAGACATCTGGGAATGACTGCAGATTCCGGTGTACAGAGCAGAGAGATTATCTGCCAGAAGAACTTTCTTTGCAAGTCCCTTGACAAAGAGTTCCGCACCGATACCAAATCTGGAAATATTCAGGGTACGGTGATATAACTGTTCTTCAATGTCTGCATACCGGATGATCGGTCCGGCTGAGGTATAGGGAAACATGGTACTGTACACTGCAAAAATCAGGAAATTTCGCTGTGCATTGATTTTGCTCATATAAATATCAAACAGATAAGACATATTGCGGAAAGTATAAAAGGAAAGTCCTATCGGCAGGGAGAGTTCGGGATGGGGAATGCTGATGCCCGCAATTCCTCCGACCGTATTGAGCAGAAAACCATAATATTTAAAAAATCCAAGGATGAGTAAATTGATAAAAACAGAAAAAATCAGGTTGATTTTCTGTTTTCGGTCATCATAATACAGTCGTTCCAGTTCTGTTCCCATGTAATAATTAAAGATACCGGAAAACAGCATGAGTATCACATATACGGGTTCGCCCCATGCATAGAAAACCAGACTGCCGAGAAACAGCAGCAGATTTCGAAGCTTTCCCGGGATCAGATAATATACCAGCATGAAAACCGGAAAAAAGCAGAATATAAAAAAGATACTGTTAAATACCATAAAAAGTCTCCAATCTGAACATTTGGAATGTCGGGATAAAAGATTATATCAGGGAAAGAAAAGCAGAATGCCAGCTCTGTGCATCAGCTCCGCACATATAATATACATAATTTCCCTTTTTGCCTGTTACTGCATTATTTAAAAGTGCCATCTGGTCGGTACCGTATCCCTCAAACACCTGTTTCTGGGATGACAGATGCGAATTTGCACTTTCAAGCAGTTCTGCTGCCTGGGTGCTGTCTTTCGCTTTCATAATGCAGATTTCTTCGACTGCCATAGGTGAAGCCGCCTTATAAAAGAAATAGCCGTCAATACTGCGGTCATCGGTCTGATAGTAGTGCTTCAGGTCGGTACGGTCCTCCTTGTTCAGTGAAGTAATGGATGCATCCTGCTCCATGCTCTGCGCAATGGTATCCATTGGTACGTTTTTTGCGCTGTCAGAACTGTAAAGGGCAGCAAGATATACTACAAGAGAAAGTATGAAACCGCTCTTGATCATAATGTGAAGATAATTTTTCATGCCTGTAACCCCGCTGTCTGTGCCATGTGTGTCAGCCATTTCGGATAATAATCCTGGATCACATGTTCTCCATCCGGTTCGTAGAGATTCTCAGAACTGTTTTCTATAATAGCTGCGTTGTCAATATAGGTACATCCCAGTTCCTGGCAGAGATTTATAAGTCCGCTGTTATAATCGGAATAATAACCAAGATCCGGAGTCTGTGCGACTGCTTCATCCGTAATAGGCAGAATACAGTTGATATAAATCGGAACATCCGGCAGTGCTGACTGTATTTTTTTTATCTGTGTCCGATAGGCATCGATAAATGCTGTGGAATCAGAGCCATATACCTCCAGATCATTGGAACCAAAGGCCATGAACACATGAGTCGGATTAAGACTGATCGCTGTACTGATCTGATCATCGGCAGCAGCTACATTCAGCCCACGTTTACTCACTACAACATCTGTATCAAGATAGCCGTATTCTACGATAGATTCTGTGATAGAGTCACCGATAATGACACTGCCTGCGAAAACCTGACGGATTTCCACATCGCTCAGTACAGTCTCTGCAGAAGTATCTGCTGAGGTATCTGTTCCCGCCGAACTGCCGGCAGACTGCTTCAAATCCTGTAATTGCTGTTCTGTCTGGGAAATATCGGCATTTTCCAGTGTCTTGAGACGGGCAACTGTTTCCTGGCAGACAGAATCCTCTCCACGGCTGCGTGTGCCGAGAAAGATAAATGCACCGGCAAGAATAATACCGGCAGGAATCAGAAATAAAACTTTATTCTTTGATTTTTTTTTCAAAATAAATCCTTCCCAGAGCCCTGTTGGAAAACAGGCTCTTGCAGGGAAAATCCCCTGTTTTATGACGTATTTCGAATCCATTATAATACCACGGAAAAAAACTTCAAGCAAAATTTCACAAAATCTACACAAAATTTACACAAAATCCGGGATTCGCAATTGAAGCGGTGTGATTCTGCCGTTTATAATGCATGATCAGCACCGGAATCTTTCTTCTTTGTAAAATGCTCCATAAAATAATTATAGTATATGTCCAGTATCTCCTTATGTCCACGGACACGTATCGGAACAACCGTTCTGTCCTTCATCACAAAATCATCCTGAACATCCGCCACATAATCCATATTTACCAGATAGCTCTGATGGCAGTGCAGAAAACGTTTCTCATTAATCCTCTTCTCGATTTCTGTCAGCTTGTCTGCCGTTACGATTTCATTCCCATTTGTCAGATGCAGAGTGACATTATGTTTATCACTCTCAATGTACATGATCTCATCTGTATACGGATAACGATACTGCCGCCTGCATTTAATCGCTACCCTTCTTTTCATATCGGTTCTGAGAATCCTGTTCAGAAGGTTCATCAGTTTTTCTTCCGAGAACGGCTTCAGCAGATATCCGGATGCCTGCACTTCATAGCTCTCAACCGCATAATCCGGAGAAGCCGTAAGAAAAACGATCGGCACACTGCACTGCATCTGCCGCAGTCTTCTCGCTGTTTCCATACCATTAAGCTTCTTCATATAAATATCAAGAAACAGAAGCTCCATATTCAGATACCCTTCTTCTACATCGGCTACCAGCGATTCCCCCGATGCATATTCTGTAATCTGAACTTCTTCCTGTATTTCCTCAAAATACTGACATAAAATTGCCTTCAGAAGAAGTCTCTCAATCTCAACATCATCACAAATAGCTATCGTCCGCACATGATTCTCCTTCCTGTATTACTCATTTTCTCTACATTAATCCAGAAAAAAACAAATACCCCGCTTCATACAGCAGGATATTTGCGTCTTTCCTTTTCTTCATTTTTCATTATATATGCAGAATCCTACGTATTCAAGTACTTTTTATGGCAATTCCGGTATTTTCGGGAACTGATTACTGTTCAATCCGTGTTACTGGGCACGGAGTGAACAGTAACCAATCCGTGCCCGGTAACGGGAATTGCTGCTGATTTACTCTATAAGAAATATGCAATCTGTGATATACTATTACAGCAAATAACAAGTAACCGCCGGTTTGAGGCCGGTAACAGAAAATAACTGAAAGGAGCCCCATGCGTCAGGAAAAATTTAAAATGGAACGACAGGGACTGATTGAAATCGGAGATGAAATCGAAATCACCGAATATCAGTCCTTCATGAATTACAGCTACATCATCGAACCTGCTGTTGCCATGTCCGGCTGTTATCCAAATGCCGAGCGTATCAAATCCAGAAAAGGAATCGTGCGAAACATTGAACATACACCCCGCGGCTTTATTGTAACTGCCGAATTTGATGAATAAACACAGAACGATAAATTGTTACAGCGAAAGGAACACACTATGAACACTTCCCATTCAATCATCATCCGCACTGCCACTCCCGCCGATGCCCGGGCACTTCTGAGTATTTATGCTCCTTATGTGGAACACACTGCAATTACTTTTGAATATACAGTTCCTTCAGTGGAGGAATTTGCTTCCCGTATCGCCAATACCCTCCTGAAATATCCTTACCTGATCGCCGAGAAGGAACAGAAGATACTCGGCTATGCCTATGCCGGTCCTTTTCACGACAGGCCGGCCTATGACTGGGCTGTGGAAACCTCCATCTATGTTGACCGTAACATCCGTCACTGCGGAGTCGGGCGCGGATTACACGATGCCCTTGAAAATGCTCTCAGGGAACAGGGAATCCTGAATATGAATGCCTGTATTGCCTATCCTCCGGCAGCAGACAGATATCTGGATAAAAACAGTGTGGAATTTCATAAGCATATGGGCTACCGGCTTGTTGGAAAATTCCACCAATGTGGTTATAAATTTAACCGCTGGTATCATATGGTCTGGATGGAAAAACTGATCGGTGAGCATCTGCCTGATCAGCAGCCGCCACGTAAACTCCGCAGTCAATTATGATTTCATAAATATTTTGTCCAGAGTCTCCGCAATCGTTTCCATGTCAACCGGCTTTGCAATATGTCCATTCATTCCCGCCTCAAAGGATTTCTGCCGGTCCTCATCAAAGGCATTGGCCGTCATCGCCACGATTGGAATATTTGCTTTCCTGTTATTTTGCAGAGTACGGATTTCTCTGGTTGCTGTATAACCATCCATCCTTGGCATCTGGATATCCATGAGAATCAGATCATACTGATCCTCTGCTGCTTTATTCATAATCTCAACCGCCTCAATACCATCTGCCGCCTCATCCACGATCATGCCGGTGTCCTCCAGCATAGCTACAGCAATCTCACGGTTCAGTTCATTATCCTCAACTAAAAGTATATGTTTGCCACTGTAATCAAAATTTGCCTTTTTCTCTTCCGTACTGCTGTTCTCTTCTGTTCCGGCCAGAACCTTCCTGAGTTCAGACATAAAAATCGGTTTTGACACAAATGCAGTAACCCCTGCTGTCTTTGCCTCATCTTCAATATCCGTCCAGTCATACGCAGTCAGCACAATCATCGGGATTTTCTCTCCTGTGATCCTGCGGATCTGTCTGACTGTTTCCATTCCATTCATATCTGGCATCATGTAATCTATTATGTATATCTGATATTCATCCTTAAATTCAGCTGCTTCCTTAGCCCTGATAACAGCCTCTCTGCCAGACGTTGACCAGTCCGGACGCATTTCGATATCTCTCAGCATCCTGCTGACGCTCTGACAGGTATTGATATCATCATCCACCACCAGGGCTCTTGCCTCCCGCAGTGCCTCAATCGGTCTGAATGAGGCTGAATGTTCGGCCAGTCTGAGATCCACGATAACGGTAAATTCTGTCCCCTTGCCAAGCCTGCTCTTCACAGTAATAGTCCCATTCATCATGTCTACAATATTTTTTGCTATGGACATGCCCAGACCTGTTCCCTGGATCCCGCTTACTGTCGAAGAACGCTCTCTTGAGAAAATATCAAACACATGATCTACAAATTCCGGTGACATCCCCATACCTGTATCTCTGATGCAAAATTCAAAGGTTGCATATCCCTTTGTGGTACAGGTTTTCTCTTTTACGCTGATAATAACATTTCCACCCATTCCCGTATATTTGACAGCATTACCGGCAATATTTAACAGAACCTGATTCAGCCTCAGCTTATCTGTGATCACATCTTCATTTACAACATCCAGTGCATCCATATAAAGATTCTGCTGTTTTGCCGTCACCTGCCCCTGAATCATGGTTCGCAGATCATTCAGAACATCCGGAATATGTACAATATTTTCCTCCAGTTTCACTGTTCCACTCTCTATACGGCTCATATCCAGAATTTCATTGATCAGATTAAGAAGGTGCGTACTGGATGTACGAATCTTTTTCAGATAACTCTGAACCAGTTCTCTGTTCTCAATATGCTCCTGTGCCAGTGCTGTAAATCCCAGGATAGCATTCATCGGTGTACGGATATCGTGTGACATATTATTAAGAAATGAAGTCTTCGCACGGTTGGCATGCTTTGCTTCCATTAAAGCATCCCTTAAAGCATTTTCCTGTTCCAGTTCATACTGCTTCTCTTCTGTAAAATCGCGTGCAACATAAAGAACTTCACGCACAGTACCATCCTCTGTTCTGCTTTTTACGATAAAACGGGCTTGAAACCATCTTCCGACAGGATTTCTGTATTCCGTTGCAACCGTATTGATGTCCTTCAGGCGATCCGTCAGTGTGTTCAGATCCAGAAATTCATACATCTCCTCGTGCATATCCGGTGCCATAAACCTGGAAATAATCTCATCCATCACATCATCAAATTTTCCGTCTGTTCCTGCTACCCTTCCCATCAGATCAACACTATTGAGTACTTCATAATTATGGGTGTCCAATTCTGCCCGGAAAATGGTTGTATATATGGTCGCCAGTGAGGAAATAACTTCCGAATGCTGTTTTTCCATCGCCCTTGTCTGCGCAAGTATCTTTTCCTGTTCTCTCTGTTTCCTGACGGCTTCGTCTACATCATAATGATATCCACGCAGGACAAATCCTCCCGGTACCGTATAGGAGGTGCCGCCACAGCGCACATAGCGTTCTCCCAGTGTCGGATGTTTCCAGAGATAGGTATTTTCATCCTTATTTCCCCGTTTCATACTTTCCACCGAATCCATGACAGACTGGAGTGCTTCCGGAACAATATTGGAAAACCAGGCATTATAGGTTTCTTCCGGTGACAGTTCTCTGCCTGCAATTCCCAGAAGCTCTTTCATCAGATCATCTGCTTCCATTGTTGGGGCCTTTCCCTCCAGAAGCACGATCTGCCAGGTTCCCATTCTGGAAGCTACAAAAAGATCATGCATTTCTTCCAGCCTTCTGTAACTGCGTTCGAGTTCTCTCTGATGCTTCTCATATTCCTCTCTTCGTTTCTTCTCCTGCGCCAGATGTTCTTCAATAATTGAATCAATAATCTGAAAACCGGCAATAACAGTTCCGGAATCATCCATTTTACTCAGATTAAACTGATAATTACATAATTTTCCGCAATCTATACTGCGATAATTTCCGACATATTCATCCTGTTTCGAAAATACCTCTCTGAGATTCTCAACACTCAGTGATTTAAACATTCTTTCTCTGTCATCCGGGTGTACTCTCTGTGCGATCCATTTCTGCACTACGCTTTCATACGGAAATATCCGATCCTTAAGCTCCACTACTTCCTTCAGATCATAGTCATCCGCAATTTTCAAAACTTTTGCAGTGCCATCGTTTATATTTGCAAGATATACATTTCTGAAATTACGTGAAAGGCAGTTGAAAATTGCAAGCTGCTCCTTCATCTTCATGCTCTCTTTTTCCTCCACTGTTTCTCCACCTCCCCTTTCATATTCTCGAACTTTTCCGATAAGCTTATATTATATGATTCTGTGAAATATTGCAATTTTTTTCAGCAATATCAGCTTCTGTTACTGAAAACAAAGTAAACAGTAATTATTATACCGGAATCAGATATCCTGCACCCAAAAACAGAGTCTGTTCAAAAACAGACTCTGCGTGACCGAGAAATAACATTTATCTGAGTATCTCATCAATCGTTGAAACTGTACTGAAGGTTCCTTTGTTTTCAGATATGATCGTCTTCATTCTCTGCAGTTCAAAGTAATTCACATAACAGATCAGTGTTTTGTTTTCTCCTGCGATCACACCGGAAGAATTAATAACAGTACAGGTCTTGTTCAGCTCTTTCTTTATCTGACGGATGATCGCATCCGGATCTTTCGTAATGATCGTAACCTGCTTAACCGCATCAAAATGGTCAGTAAAATGATCAATGATCGCAGTAGCTATGACATATACCAGAAAACTCAGCATAGCAGAATCACGATTGATAAGTACAAAGACCGCAATATATACTACAACATTAAAGCCAATCAATATGTAGGAAATACCATAATCTTTTCCTGTTTTGCTGTAAATTTTATTTACAATAATATTGGCAAATATCTCCGAACCATCAATACAGCCTCCATTTCTTAAAATCAGCGAAAGTCCGATTCCCAGAATAGCTCCGCCAAAGGCGACTGCCAGAAAATGCTCTGTATTCAGTTCAAAAGGGATTTTCTCAAAATAGGCCAGTCCAAACGTATAAACAACAAATCCTATAATGACTTTAGTGAAAAATTTCTTTCCGAGAAAGAAAATCCCGGCAATCAGAAAGGGAAGAAAGACAAGAAACACACACACGGAAAGATTGCCTCCGGTAAGCTTGCTTATAATAATTGCAATTCCGGCAGTTCCATAATCAATTGCATCGTTTGGAAGCAGGATGCAGGCAACTGAAAAGCTTGCAAGAACTGCACCAGCTACAATTGAAAGGTATGAAATGACTGTCTTTAATTTTTTATTCAATACGATTTTCCTCCTGTTTTTGATCTTTTACTCTGCTTCCCCCCTGTGTTGCCCGTCTGTCAGTCACGTATAAGTTTAATTACCGATGTGTTTGCATAGGTCAGCGGCTCATTATGGATAAAAAACACCTTACCGTCCACCGGCGCATAAAGTGTTTCTATCAGTTCACTCTCATACGGATGGAT
>CAVCYJ010000016.1:0-26872 GCA_963605995.1 Holdemanella biformis
ACTTTGCTCCTGACATTCTGAATAGAGTATAACACAGAAGAATTTATAAAAGGAACAGAAAAACTGTATGTTTGTGTTTATATACAAAAACACCTCGCCTGATTTCTGATTCGCTTAAAACTGCTTAGCTATGCAGCAGTTAATTTGAAGTTCCGTTATAGAAACCACATCCGTTTCGTCCGTTCTCTTTTACTGCATAGAGAGCCTTGTCTGCATCTTTAAAAATACTGTCGCCCGGATTTGGACGGTCGGAAAATGCTACGCCAACACTCAGAGAAACTGCTGGAATCCCCTCTTCGGTTCTGGCAAGTTCTTCGTTAACATATTTAATCTTGTCTTTGATGGTGTATTGCAGGTCACTGGTCATTGCTACCATCAAAACAGCGAATTCATCACCGCCGATACGACAGACGTAGTCGATGCTCCGAAATGCGCTCTTTAACAGTCCGGAAACCTTCTTCAGTATTATATCGCCGACTGCATGGCCATAAGTATCATTTACAGTCTTGAATACATCGACATCTACAAGGATCAATGCAAACGGAGTATCACCGTTTTCGTAAACATGCATTATCTTTTCAAAAGAACCACGGTTAAAAAGTCCGGTCAGGGCATCATGTTCTGCCTGGTGGCGGATCAGCCTCTGTGTTTCCTGATTCTCCTCATATACTTTGTTGTAGGTTTCTGCGAGATTTTGAAGTTCAGCAGAACCGATCACCGGAAAAATGACTCCGTGTTTGATACTATCACTATAACTGAGTAAAGGTGTTACGATCAGATGGCGGACCATCAGACACATGGCAAGCATCAAAGTGATGAGAACTATGATACTTACGATCAGTTTCCGATAGATATCGATAAAAATGCTGGTTGCCCTGCCCTGGCTGTTACGGGTTTGGGTAATAAGATTGTTCATGCATTCAGTTACATCATTTGTGATATCATTTCTTGCATTTTGATACTCATTACTGCTGATGAGCTGCCGTGCCTTCTTATATTTGGATTCGGAAGATAAACGTGAATCTGCACCGGAGAGTGTAATGTCCTGGATTTCCTGTGGCCAGGTATCCGGATCCGTCAGAGAGGCTTCGCAGACAAGACGCATGGAATAATATTCTGTATCCATTAATTCCAGTGAACTGTTTAATGCGTTCCTGAGACTGTTATAAGTATCTGTCTGGTCAAAGTATTCTTTCAGGTCATCCAGTGCATTTTCGCGTCGGCGGGTTACATTTGCTTCTTCAAAATACAGATCCCTGTATTTGGTCTGACCGGTCATTGTATAGAGCCGTGCCTGCTCAGTAAGATAGTCAGAACCGTCCTGCAGCTGTTTGGCTGCATTTTCGCAGACAATGTACTGTTCAGTGGCATTACGGAGAACCCGGAATTCTTTTACACCCTGTGTACAGACGACAACGAATAGCAATGCAAAGGCAAGGGTAATTCCGATACTCCAGGCACTGACTGTTTTTATCTTGATTTTCCTATTATTCATTTGTAGCGCTCCTGTGTGTGAAAAGATGTATTCAGTATATCACAGAAATTAGTAAAATAACACATTTTTTGACGTATTAAAGCAATAGTCGGAATGAAAAGGTAAAAATTAGCACTACAAATTATTCAAATTCAAGTATATAATGATATCAGGGGCAAGGTACCTTTTGACCCTGACATCATATAATATTACTTTGACGAGGAGAAATGATAATAATGAGACATATAGATGAAATCCAGATTGCCGGAACGGCGATCTTGCTCTGTGGTGCGATGTTTGCTGTTTCGGCTGTCGCACCTACCGGAAATACAGTGTCCAAGGCTGTTACAAACTTTACAGAAGCTCCGGAGACTGCTGCCGAAGCGCAGGCACAGGCGGAAGCTCAGGCTGAGGAGGACGGGTTTACTATTTATACCCAGGAAAGTAATTATGATTATGACAATAGTTATGATGATTCTTCCTATAACGATACGACTTATGATACTTCACAGGATAATTCTGATCAGGGATATGCTGATACAGATAACGGGGATAGCTCTTCTGATGACGGCAGCGGTGACCAGACACAGTCTGACGATACCGGATATGATTCTTCGGATCAGATTGATTATTCGAATGATGACAGCTCCGAAGATAACTCAGAGGATACTTCAGAGACTTTGGATTCAGTGGATGAAGGCATAGAAGATGTAGAACAGATAGGCTATTAATAGTCATATAACTATTTGTGAGATATTTTTGCACAGGCCAAACGAATATAGTAAAATCCCTCCACTAAAGCAATGGGGGGATTTTACTGATTCGGTTAATTATAGCATTTCCCTTGTCTGGACAAATCTTATCTGCGGACGTATACAGTACCGTCCATAATGCGTCTTGCAGTTCTCTGGACTGCTACGGATGGTACGTTGATTTCGTCCCGGCTGATTTCGATTTCCGGGCACATGGTCATGACACCGCTTGGATGACCGATACGGACATTCTCTGTGGATGCCTGAGGGGAAATTAATTTATTTACGACACTTCCTTCCAGTGCCGCTGCCACTGCAATGGAGCTTGCAGAGGTCAGCGGGCAGGCCTTGTGGCATTTAAATACAGAGATTACCCTTGCACAGATGTCCATATCTTCTGCATTTACCTGCGTTCCACCGATTTCCGTATAAGATTTCGGAGTGGTGACAAAGCCGACCTTCGGGACTGCCGGACTGTTGTCCGTGGCATCTTTTAAGTCGCCGGCAAAGCCCATCATGCAGGCTGCTGTTCCGCGGATCTTCTCAAGGATTTCGCAGAGCTTTTCGTTCGCATTGACTTCTTCGGGAAGTTCCATTCCTGTTGCAAAAATATCTTCCGCTTTTACCAAAACCATAGGGTTGGATACGTCAAGGATGGAGGCTTCGATCCTGCCAAATTCCGGAATATCCAGAATGTCAGTAACGTTTCCTGTTGGCAGAAGTTTTCCTGTTTTGGCACCCGCAGGGTTTAGGAATTTCACTTTCAGCTCTGCTGCTGTTCCGTCTACACCTGCGATCCGGCAGTCGCCGTCTTCTGCGAAGGTTCCGTTCTCGCATGGTACAGTTACATCAATATATTTATCTGTGTTACGGTTTAAAAGATGTACGGTTGTGATTGGCTCAACTGCTTTTACCAGGCCGGCTTCGACTGCGAATGGTCCGACGGCTGCGGTCATGTTACCGCAGTTTGATTTGTAGTCTACCTGTTCCTTGCCTACAATGACCTGACCTACCAGATATTCTACATCTATACCCGGTTCTTCACTTTTCCATACAACGACGATCTTGTTGTTGGAAGAAACAGTTCCGCCCATTCCGTCAATCTGTTTCGGATCCGGGCTTCCCATTACCTGAAGAAAAATGGAATCCCACTCTTCTCTGTTTTCCGGAAGATCTTCTTTCAGAAACATACATCCTTTGCTTGTGCCGCCCCGCATAAATACTGTCTTGAATTTTCTCATTTTTTCACTCCTCGTTTTTTATATATACTCCCGGAATCTTTTTGTGCTTAAAGACTCCGGGAGTGCATTTATTTGAATGTTGCTTACACAACAGAAAATACCACACTGGCGATCAGAAGTACGATAGCTCCGCCAATCCTGGAGGAAATCTGTGCAAAGCAGATCAGTTCCATTCGTTTGGCTGCTCCGAGAACAGCCAGGTCTCCTGCACCTCCCATGTTTGTCATGCAAAGTCCCGCAGTTACTGCACTTTCTACAGGGTAGAATCCTACAAACCATCCCATTACTGCCGCACCGATGAGAGCTCCAAGTACCACTAAGATCACGATAAAAAGATTTGTCGGATTCAGTACGGAGAGCATCTGGTTTACATCCATAAATACAATTCCGCATCCAACCATCTGTACCCATACCAGTTTGCCGCTGCAGAACTGCTGACATTTCTTTGCTCCCTGCTTCAGATGATCCGGGATCAGATTGAAGATATTTGCCATAGCTGTAAATACGATCAGATATGCAAAGCTCGGGATCTTCACACCGAAAATGGACGGAAGGATCTTTGTAGACATAAGGCTTCCCAGTACAAAGAATCCTGCTGTCAGGAAAATTCCTGCCGCAATATCATCCATAGAAACTTTTTCTTTTTTATCTTCTTTCTCTGTTTCCATTGTTGTTTTTTCATCTCTTAACAGTTTGTTTCCGCCGGAAAGCTTCGGAAAGTGTTTGCCAACTGCGTTAAGGATGGCACCACAGATAACTGCGAAAATATTTCCCACTGCCAGCACTGCAAGTGCAAAGGACAGGTAGGATGCAGGGTCATTTCCGGTTACATCACCGTATACCTTTGCCATTGGGATCGCACCGGCACCTGCTCCGCCGCCCATCATGGGGAGCATATAAGTGGTAATGATCTCTATCGGGTTCTTTCCGATGATCAGGCCTCCGATCGAAGAAAAGACTGCTGCCCCAACGATTGCTGCGAGGATAGCAGGAATATAGCGGCTGCCTGATTTCAGAAGTACTTTACGATCCATTCCCAGGAGGCTTCCTACGATCATAATGCCGATAAATACATTCAGAAAGTTGTAATCATTCATCCATCCCTGAACATTTTCGATGACACATGACGGAAACACATTGTAATAAGTCATGATACCGGTGACAACGAATACAAGCACTGCTCCGCCGCCACAGTATGTTTTCCAGATCGGGATTCTCTCACCGAGTTCGCCGAGAATGATTCCCACCAGAAACATAATAGCAATTGCACCGATCATTTCTACAGGCAGTGCCCCAAGACAGGCCGCTGCCAAAATGATCACTGTGAAAAACAAAAAGATTGGTAGTTCAATGTTGTAGATCCTGATTTTTTTTGCCTTCTCCATATGTAACCCCTCATACTTCGATATCCAACATTTTCGCCGGATTATGCTTTGTCATAGTGTCGATTTCTTCTTTGGTAAATCCCTGATCGTAGAGATAATCAATATACTCTGCCACAGACTCATACCAGTATGGATTCTGCATCTGGCCGCTGTCTGTGGATACGATAAAGTGCCCGCATCCGATCTGCCTCATAGTTTCGGCATTCTCCGGGAGGTTTTTCTTATACACCCCGCCTCCGATCGGCTGTGCGTATTCCATTTCCAGAAATACGTTGTAGTCTTTTACGATCCGGATTCGCTCTTCCAGTGTCATTCCTACAATATGAAATTCAGGATGTGTGATCACGATCTTCTCCACTCCCGCATTTCTCGCTGCTTCTGTGACTACACGACATTCATAAGAAGAAATGTGTCCGGTTGCCAGTACTGCGTTGTGTTCTTTTACAAGTTCAAAAACACTCCTGAGTTCATCGGTTACTTTTCCATCTTTTAATACTTCTACCCCGCCTGTTTTGCCGCTTTTGGCAAAATGATTGGAGGATGTGTTTGTCGGAAGCCAGACGATCTTTGCTCCCAGCTTCAGTGCTGCTTCTGCTGCGTAAGGGTTTACCCCGCCCACAGAACGGTTCAGTGCGATCGCACCAAACATTTCCAGATCTGAGTCAGGATATTTCTCCTGTCTGATCTGATTGACAAGTGCAGCTCTGTCCATGGTAGGCACAAGATGAGATTTGATCACCATTGCTCTTGCGCCAAGTCTGACGCCTGCCTCCATCAGTTCAAGGTCATCCATTTTCCGCTGGCGTACATCCGGAGCTGAATGGATATGCAGATCGATGATTCCTTTTGTCCTTTCACTGTTCATAAGCTTCTCCTTATTTCTTTGATCATTTTTTGCTGTTTTTTGTAGTATCTTGTATCACATTTGTTTTGTAAAGCAACTTTTGTTTTCTGATGAGGTCATTATACCATAATCACATATGTTGTTCAACATAACATATGTTAGAATATCATTCCTTTTTTTTATGGATTTTTCACAAAAAAGCCCCATCCTTTACTGATTACTTTTGGTAATTGAAGTAATGGATGGGGTGTCAGGGGGATAGCTGCAATGCTCAGAGATTTTCCATTAGATGAAGTGCGGTATCACTGTCGATGATCAGTTCGTTAAACAGCTTCTGCTGCAGTGCCCTGCTGATAGGCTCGGACTTATGTCTGCCGTTTGCGATCACAACCCTGTGCGGAACCTTCATGATATCTTCCAGTGAGGCACCGATGCGTTTTTGGTTCAGTTCGATATCTGCCGGTACACCAGAACTGTTCAGGACGTATCCATACAGGCTTCCGATGCAGTCTTTTTCTGCAAGTTTGTCTTTTCCGGTGAGATATTCCCTGAAGACCGGATTCGTAAGAGGCAGGCTGGATCTGCTTCCGATTCCGCTGAGTATTACGTTCATCTTCTTCATCTGATTCATGGTTTCTCTGATCGCAGGTTCCTCATATAATATGGAAGGAATTTTTTGATTTTGAATGTATATCGGGGCATCCAGATAATAGTAATTTCCATTATAGGCAGAGGCTACGGCACGTACCAGTTCGCGGGAGTCTACTGCCGGGTTGTTGCTTTTCATATAGCCGGTAAGCTGTACGGCGGTTACAGGATTATGAACTGCTGAAACGAGCTGGCTTACTGCACTGTGGATGGTTTTTCCCCAGGTGATCCCTATGACAGTTTCCGGTTTCAAAAGCTTCTGCAGGTATGCGGCTCCTGCTTTTCCAAGCTGGAGCATACTGTCTATATAAGACGAATATCTGGTGTTTACTACGATCACTTTCTGCAATTCGGGATAATGTTTCTTCAGTTCATCCTCCAGGATCGTGTCACGCTCATTGGAATGGTTGACTTTGATCTCTACAATCTGCTCTGTCCGGGCATCCTGGAGCAGTCTGGCTACACGAAAGCGGTTTGTCTCGAAATGCTGTGCGATCTCGGACTGTGTTTTCCCCTGATTATAGTAAAGTTCTGCCATCTCAGACAGCATATCGTAGCGTTCTTTTTCGGTTAAATGATCAATATCCATTGGTTTGTGCCCCCTCATTTCCTGCCTTAATGATCGATCCGCATATAACAGACAGTTGGAGGATTATACAGGCAGGATTCTTTCTTATAAACTGTATCTCTGCCAATATTGTAACTGAATCAAAAAAGTATATCAATACAAAACTGCCACTCGCAGGATTTTCCGAAAAAATTCTGCAAAAGCGGCAGTTTCATTACACAATATGGATATATGACTTTGTATTTATATTATTCTGCTTATTTATTTTCTGTTTCTGTTGTAATTGATCAGACATCCTGCTTTGACGATCTTCTTCTCGTCTGCTGTCATGTCAGCGATATACAGAGAGAGTTCTTTTGGCTCTTTGCCGATGACGTATGCTTTGATGTCTTTCATATCACCGTCCAATGCAGCTCTGATTCCCGGGATGTAGATATAATCACCTACTTCAAATTCAGGCTCACCTTTCATCTGGAATGGGAGCATACCCCAGTTCATAACGTTGGAACGATAACGTTTGGTTGCATATTCTCTGGTGATATTTGCAAGACCGCCGATAACTCTCTGGCAGCTTGCAGCCTGCTCTCTGGCAGAACCGTCACCCGGTTTTACTGCATAGATCATGCTTCCGATCTCTGTCTCTTCCGGTTTTACTCCTGCCTGTCCCGGAAGCTTTGTGATCTGTTCAAATACTTCTTTCAATGCAGGTTCCACTTCAAATACATTGCCGTTTGCGACACGGGCTTTTTCCAGTTTATCTACTTCTTTGGAGCGTCCGACATATTCCGGATCACGTCTGGAAAGAGTAAATTCTGCAAGTCCTAACGGGTTGGAACGGAAGGAAGATGTCTCACCGGATGGGATCAGTTCGTCTGTTGTTGTTACAGGGTCAAGGATCCTGGAGCATACTTTCAGCAGGATATTGTCTGTAAGTGGACTCATTTCCGGCCAATCTTTGATGTTCGGACCATAAACAAGGGATTTATTTTCATCGCCTTTTTCAAAGCCGTAATATACTCTCTTGTCATATACAGTCTTATCGAAGCTGTATTCCGGTACATCTCCCCAGCAGTCTAAGGTTTCTGCGGATGTAAGGATACCGCCGTTTGCTGCTGTAGCCGCGATGGAACGTGCATCCATCAGTGCAACTGCTGACATCTGTCCGTTGCCCGGTTTGCTTCCCTCTCTGTTCGGGAAGTTTCTGGTTGTGTGACGGATACTTAAACCATCATGGCATGGAGTATCGCCGGCACCGAAGCACGGTCCGCAGAATGCTGTACGGATAACTGCACCTGCTTCCATGAGGTCTGCAATGTAGCCCTGTCTTGTAAGGTTGATAAATACCGGCTGTGAGGATGGATATACGGAAAGGCTGAACTCGTTGTTTCCGGTATCTTTGCCTTTTAATGCATGAGCTGCTTCTACTACGTTTGTATAGTTACCGCCTGCACATCCTGCGATGACTGCCTGCTGTACCTGTAAGCCTTTGTCTGTGATCTTGTCTACGAGATGGAATGGTGCTTTACCCTGGGAAACCTTTGCAGCTTCCTGCTCTACTTCGTGGAGAATGTCTTTCAGGTTTGCATTGAGTTCATCGATTTCATAGGTGTTGCTTGGGTGGAACGGAAGTGCGATCATTGGTTTTACTGTGCTTAAATCCACATAAACTACACCGTCATAGTATGCAACATCTGCAGGATTAAGTTCTTTGTAAGCATCTCCTCTGCCGTGGATGTTCAGGAAGTTCTTTGTATCTTCATCTGTTCTCCAGATAGAGGAAAGGCAGGTTGTCTCTGTTGTCATAACATCGATTCCGTTTCGGAAATCGGTTGTCATGGAGGATACGCCAGGTCCTACAAATTCCATCACTTTATTCTTTACATAACCGTTTTTGAACACTGCTCCGATGATAGCAAGGGCGATATCCTGTGGTCCGACCCATGGATTTGGTTTGCCGTCCAGATAAACAGCAATAACTTCAGGACAAGCTACATCGTAGGTGTCGCAGAGAAGCTGCTTAACAAGCTCGCCGCCGCCTTCTCCGATCGCCATGGTTCCAAGTGCACCGTAACGGGTATGGGAGTCAGATCCAAGGATCATTTTGCCGCATCCTGCAAACATTTCTCTCATGAACTGATGGATAACTGCGATGTGTGGCGGTACATAGATTCCGCCGTATTTCTTTGCTGCGGAAAGTCCAAACATATGGTCATCTTCGTTGATGGTTCCACCTACTGCACAGAGGGAGTTGTGGCAGTTTGTAAGTACATATGGGATCGGGAATTTTTCCATTCCGGAGGCTTTGGCTGTCTGGATGATTCCTACAAATGTGATATCATGGGATGCCATTGCATCGAATTTCAGCTTCAGGTTTTCCATGTTTCCGGAAGTGTTATGAGCATTCATGATTCCGTATGCGATGGTTCCTTTTCTTGCTTCTTCTTTTGATACTTTTTTGCCTGTCATTGCTTCTGCTTTTGCTGCTTCTGCCTCAGGTACGATTGTTGTTCCGTTTACCAGATAGGCACCTGTGTCGTATAACTTTACCATAGTGTTCTTCTCCTTTTTGTATGTTTTATTTGTAGTTTTTTTATTTTCAGATTTTATTTTTCATCTGTCTGTGGAACAGATGTACCGTTGCTTTACATTTTTTATTGTAATCGCTGCCTGTATTTTTTTCCAATTGTCTAAGAGAATGGCATTATAACTAATTTGTATGTAATACTGTTCACACACCACTATCCCGAGACATACAAGCCACAAATAATTAATGTTCGTTGTGCAGTTTCAGACATACCGGCTTATAGTGCTTCCTCATTTCATGAACCATGAGATTGCGGTCAGAATCTTCGATCACTACATCGTAGCATTCCGGGATGCTTCCGAAGGTCACAGTCCGCTCAAGATTCAGAAGTGCTTTTAGATTCTCGAGCATATGTGCCCTTGTGGCATCCCTGTGATAGATCTTTATGTGTGCATAACCGGGATAGTTTACAGAATCGGCTTTGGCGATCCTGTACTCGGATACCCAGGGCTGCTCAAGAAGTACCTCATATAACCGATCTGTTTTTTCTTTGTAATCTATCAGAAAGAAATAGATAACATTGTCGTAAGACGGCTTCTGTGTGTGTACGTAATTCCTGTAAGGGGAACGTCTTTTGGAATTAAAGATTCCCTGCTGGGCTTCATTATCCAGTACATCATAATAGATTACTACCGTGTCATCTACTACTGTGTTTACAAAGTAATATGCTCCCTGCCGTGTCAGAAAATCTGCCATCCGTTCTGCCTGCGATTCGGACATCTGGTATTTCATAAGATAGGAATTCTCTTTCATGTCATAAAGGACTGCCCCGTCCATGGCAATGACCGGATATTTCAGCTTCACACCCTGCATGACATCCATCAGGGAAGCCGGTGTGCGGATGGTGGAAACAGTGAAATGTGCGCCCTGCTCGATCATCTGGTTCAGCTCTATCCGGGAATATGGCGAAAGATGATACCGACTGTCAAGTAACGTATCATCAATTCCCGATACAAAAAGAATGTCATTATTTTTCTTTCTTGGCAGATGTGCACTGTTGACGATAAATGCCAGCCCAACTCCGATCAGGGTATCCATAACTCTGTTAAATACGAATAAAACCGGATTCTCATCTGCAATATGCATGACTACAATACTTAAGAATACGACGCAGGAAAAGTAAGCGGAATCTGTGCATTTCAGGACTACTGTGGAGTATAGTACCACTCCTGTTACCGCTGCGATCAGCAGATAGCCGGGGATAGTATCATGCAGCTTTCCCTGCAGAAGATACACCTGGATCAGGATAACCAGCAGACCCCAGAATGCTCCGATAAAGGTTCCTGTTATTCGTTTTCTGGCTGTTTTTGCCGTGCTTTCATAATAGGGCTGGATGCACTGGAGCACTGCCAGGGCAGAGTAAAAAGGGATACCTCTTCTGCCCCTGACTATGTATACCAGAAAGCAAAGTGCTACAGCTATGGATGATCGTAAAATTCTCTGCCCCGGCCTTGGAAATCTAGTTCCTGTTTTCATTTGTCAGTCCCTCATTCAGCTGTTCCAGTTTCCAGAGAAAGATTGCCGCTGCAAGAATGTCTGCTGATCCTCCGGGACTGATGTTTCTGCGGATACACTCCCGGTTCATCTGAACCAGCTGCTTCATTCCTGAGGCTGTAAATGCACCGCCGCGTTTCAGACTCATGACTGCCTTGCTTTTCAGCCAGTCCAGGTCGTTATGTGAGCCTCTTGCAAGGACATTGGTGTCGTTTAATTCTGCGATCGTACAGAGCAGAGTGTTGATATTGGATTTATTTAAGTCGTAACCATGTCTTCTGCTGTAGCGGAGATTGGGGTATGCAGTGAGGGCAAGAACAGGGAAACCGAGCTGTGCCTGTCCGCGGATCCCGCGTTCGCCGTATTCACGGTAGAGTCTTTCACCATAGGTGGAGGGCTCTCTTTTCTCCATTCTGAGAAACTCTTTTTCCAGAACTTCATTCGTCATTTCGCCGGTGTACCTGAGAATTGCCGAGACTGGAAAATAACCGTATTCTGCATACATTTTTCCTGCGCCTGCACAGAGGAGTCCCATGGTAAATATCGCACCTTTGTGGGTGTTGACTCCGTCTGTGGCACGGAACATGGCTTTCTCCGCATAAATACCTGTCTTGCGGATAGCACGGAACAGATCTGACGGACTCTGGCGCCATTCCAGACCTGTATAAAACATTTGCTTCAGATAGGGAGCGATCGCCGCTGCACTTTTTTCAAATAACCGACAGTCCATATCTTTGTGGGAGCCTGTATCATACTGATCTACAAGACCGGGTTTCGGAGTGGTATAAACTTCTTCGAGAAGAGCATTTCGGATGCTGGTTTCAATGTAATTCAACAGAGAAAGCTGTGCATTTTCCTGAGATTTTCCGTACATTTTCTGTTCCTCCTTTAACAATAATATGTCAGATTCAAAGGGAATTTGGATCCTGACCTGATTTATATAATGCCGGGTCCGCAAATACTTCCGGCCCGGCATCTTTGACTTGTCTGTAGATTATGGTGTCATGTAAGTGACAGTGAATAAATATGTGTGTTATGCCTGTTCTACGTAGTCATCGATTGTTTCAAACAGTTCTTTTTCTTTCTGCTTCTCTTCTTTTTCATTGCAAAAGTCTGCTCCCGGAACCTTTCTCATGTTCATAATGTAACTTCCGAAAATAGTTGCTGTTGCGTAATTTAATGTTGCTGTCATAGTAAAAATCCTCCTTTAATTACCGGGATCATCTGATCCGTCCTGTTATCTTCTTCAGTCAGGTGGCAGTTTCGTTACTGTGCCTGACTGATGGTTTTGTCTGTGTTCTTTTGATAGTTTAAGTGTAGCATCTACCAGACCAAAAATCTAATTCTCAAAAGCTATGTTCCCATGCCTAAAGATTATCATGTGCCATTGCCGCCGGTTATCCGGTCGATAACTTTGGGAGGATAATTTACAGCATACAAAAGGAGAGTCCCGCGGCTGGCATTTACCGCAGGACTCTCATAGGAGAAATTTATCTAGTCAAGCGGATATTCGCAATCCGCTTCGCTACTTGATTCGGTTAAAAGGAGTTTTTTAGTATTATGATTCTCAAAATGGTTTATGTTGCTTGGAGTATGTTTGAAATACACATTAGAATTCGTATTTTTTCACCTGGCGCACTACGTCCATAACTGTACCGTCACGTCCTTCGATGATACCTACGATCCTGTCGCCAAACTGTACCGGCTCCGGTTCTCCGGCGATGGCATAGGCCATGTCACGGAGTTCTTCGATGGTGCAGAACGGGATTCCTTTTACATCCTTCATGATGTCGATCAGATCCTGTCTTGCCGGATTAATGGCTACACCGTAGTCTGTAACTACTACGTCCACGGATTCGCCCGGAGTAGTTACTGTAGTTACATTTGTGCAGATTGCAGGAATACGTCCCTGAAGAAGCGGGGAGATAACGATCGTGCATTTCGCACCTGCTGCCGCATCCGGATGGCCGCCCTGGGCACCTGTGATCACACCGTCGGAACCTACAACTACATTAACGTTGAAGTTTACATCTACCTCAAGGGCACCAAGGATCACGAAGTCCAGTTTGTTTACAAATGCACCCTTGTTAAACGGGTTTGCGTAAGCACCTGCACTGATCCTGTGGTGGTTTGGTCTCTTCACAGATTCTACCGCAGAGGTATCGAAATCCTGTGTATCCAGAAGACATCCTACCAGACCTTCATCCAGAAGATCGCACATACCTTTGGACATACCGCCTACGGCAAATCCCATCCTGATACCGCGCTCTTTCATGATCTTTCCGAGAGATGCCGCAGAAGCAATGGAAGCACCGCCGACACCTGTCTGATAGGAGAATCCGTCTTTGAAATATGGAGTGTTTATTACAAACTGTGTACAGTAATCTGCCATCATCAGTTTACGGACATCTGTGGTTGGTTTTGCTGCACCTGTGGCGATTTTTTCCGGAATACCGATCTGATCTACCACACATACATAGTCAACCTTAGTCATATTGATGTCTGCGGGATAGTTCGGGAATGGCACCAGACAGTCTGTGACAGCTACCACTTTATTGGCATGGTTTCCATCTACGAATGAATAGGAAAGAACGCCGCAGTCACTCTTGCCGCCGATGCCCTTACAGTTACCGTAATCATCACAGGTCGGTGCTCCGATAAAGGAAATATCGATCACTGTTTCCCCTGTCTGGATGGCACGGATACGTCCGCCGTGGGAACGCATGATGGCAAGTCCTTTTAATTTTCCTTCGGAGATTGCCTGTCCGATCTTGCCGCGGACACCGGAAGACTGGATGTTTGTGATGGTACCGTCTTCGATCATTGGAACCAGTGCGTCATGAGCTTTTCCAAGGGAACTGGCGCAGATGGTTACATCCTTGATTCCCATTTTATGTACTTCTTCCATGACCATATTTACAACCAGGTCACCGTCACGGAAATGGTGATGGAAGCCTAATGTCATACCGTCATGTGCACCGCATTTTACCAGTGCTTCATGAATGGAACTTACCATCTTGCTGGTGTCATGGTTCATGACTACTTTTGTGATCGGTCCCTGTTTTTTAAATTCTGTGTTATCTTTGTAATAGATTCCCTGGAATACTTCTTTGCCTGTCTTGTCCAGGATTTCCTGTGGAATTTCACGTCCTACTTTATTTAACATTTTACAGATCCCCCCCATACACGCCAGATGCTTTTGCAAGTTCAATGGTTCTCTTTGCACCGTCATAGAATGCGATGTCAATCATTTTGCCGTCTACTGTAAATACACCGATACCTTTTGCTTTCTTATCGTCAATTTCACGGACTACTTTCTCTGCAAAGATGATGTCTTTCTGCTTTGGTGTATAGATATCATGGACAACGGAAATCTGTCTCGGGTTGATGATAGATTTGCCGTCAAAGCCCATCAGATGAATGGTTTCCACATCCTGTCTGAATCCGTCCATGTTGTCAAGATCTGTATAGACGGTATCGAAACACTGCACACCTGCTGCTCTTGCTGCGATAACCATGTTCTGTCTTGCACCCATCAGTTCCAGACCTGTTCCTGTAATGTGTGTCTGGAGATCCTTGGTGTAATCTCCGCCTGAAAGGGCGATGCCGAATAATCTTTCAGATGCTTCGCAGATATCCAGCGCTTTCATAACACCTCTGGCTGATTCGATGGCTGCCATGATCAGGACGCTTCCTTCCGGACGGCCGAAATCTTTCTCTGCCCGAGCAACTTCTCTTTCTACCATATAGACATCTTTTGCACTTTCGGTTTTCGGGATACGGATGGAGTCACATCCTCCGGCAACTGCACAGCGGATATCTTCTTTCCAGTATGGAGTGTCCAGACCATTGATACGGACAACCCGTTCTATACCTCTGTAATCGATTTCCTGCAGTGCATGATACAGGGAAAAACGTGCTGCGTCTTTTTCTTTTTCTGCAACTGCGTCTTCCAGATCCAGCATGATAGAGTCTGGTTTATAGATGTATGGATCTTTGATAAGTCCCGGTTTCTGACAGTTTAAGAACATCATGGTTCTTCTTAATCTCTTTTTGTTTGGATTCATGATCTGATCGCACCTCCCCATGGAAGATTTTCTGTTTGTTCTGCCGCGCGGAATACGGCGCCTTCTACTCTTGCTTTGATCGTACAGTCGAGAGCACCTTTGTCTACAACGCTGATCTTTACATCAGATACGCCGAGGTTTTCGAGTGTCTGCAGGACTGTTTTGCGGATGCTGTGTCCGTACTGATGGATCACTGCACTGTTTAATTCAAATTCGATTCCGTGACCTTCGTTTGGTTCTACGGATACCATTGCGTCACTGGATTCCAGTGTTCCGGCAACTGCACTTTTCTTAATTTCCACTGCCTGATTCCTCCTGTTAATAATAGCCGCCATCCCGGTTAAGGGATTTGACTTTGCTCTTTTATTTTCTTTCTGATTCTATTGTAGCGAATGAGGTCGGATTTGTATAATGGTATAAAAGAATGTCGTTATAACCTTTTTTTATCTGAAACGGGCATATACAAAATGTCCGGGATGAATATAAAAAAGCCATTTTGAAACAATCAGAAACATTTTCTCCTGTCTCAAAACGGCTCTTATATTATTTAATAAATCCATACACTCCGATAAATGCAAACACTGCAAGGATCGCAAGAGCGATAAAGGATACTGCGAAGAGTTCTATGAACATTTTGTTTTGCGGGAAGCGTTCTTCGGCATTTTCCTGCTGGGAGACTCCTGCCATGATCAGTGCACCGGTGGTTGATACAGGGGTGAAGCCTGCAACTGTGCCGCCAACTACGATGACTGCCACAAGCTGAACTGCGCTGACACCAAGGCCGCTGCTCAGACCACTGGCGGTCGGGATCAGGGTCGGGAATACAACACCCAGACCGGAGCTGAAGAATGACATTACACCGGAAGCAATCGCCATGATCATGGCTGCTGTTCTTTTTCCCATGATTGCTTCCAGGGCAGATACCATGATATCGATTCCGCCGGAAATGGAAATAATATTCATCAGGATGCCTACTCCAAGAACCATAAGGATAACATTCCACGGAATTGCCGCAATTGCTTTTTTCTCATTTCCGCATCCAAGGATCAGCAGGACGCTTCCGATCAGGAAACCTGTCAGTCCTACGTTCCATGAGAAGAAAAGAGCACCTATTGCCAGAACTGCCAGTCCTGCGAGAGATAACCACTGCTGGACAGTAAATGCAGGAAGCTTTTCCTGTACACTGTCTTTGACCGCAGGATCAACCTGCCAGCCTTTGTAATAAATATATACAACAACTGCTGTTACCAGTGCGGTGATAGTGATAGCTGCCATGATCGGCAGTGTATTGCCAGTCAGTCCCTGCTCTTCCATCAGCTCTCTTACTACTGCGGACTCCGGTGTCAGAGGACTCATACGTCCGGACATAACTCCGAGATCTCCGATGATCGCTGTCATGATCGGGTTGACACCTGCGGAAACCGCTACAGGGATCGCAATGACCGGAATGATCGCCAGAGACGGAATCGCTCCCGGTCCTACTGCACAGATGATAAATCCAAGGACATACATGATAAACGGTACCAGATGCTTTTTCTTTCCTGCCAGACGGACGATCTTATTTGCAAGAAGTTCCAGGGTTCCGTTTCCGTTAATGATAGCAAACAGATAAGTGATTCCTACCATCTGGATAAACAGAGAGGAACTGAAGCCTGCAAGGATGTCTTTGACATTAAGGTTATAGGCAATCCCAAGGATCATGGAAAAGCCGATACAGATAATTCCTACATTGCAGTTGCGGACAAATCCGATCACGATGGCTGCGAGGAGTAAAATTAAAGAAATAAGACCTAAATTCATATGTGCTCCTCCTTACTTAAATGTGATACATACAGGGCTTTCGGTCGGAATGATGCGGCCTGTATATTCCATGAGACCTTTGTCAGAATCAAGTTTCATTTCAATGATGGTGTCGCTGTCTTCGTTAGCCATGTAGAATTTACTGTAATCTTTGTTAAAAGTGATAAAACGTGGTGTTAAACCAAGTGCCGGATAATAGCCTAATTCCTTCATATAGCCGGTCTGCTGGTCGATACGGTACACAACGATCGATTCGTGGATTCTGTTGGAGCCGATAAGGATCGTACCGTTTTCGTTTAACAGGGATGCACTTGCCTGACCTTCTCCTGTGTAGGTATCAGGAAGAGACGGCAGGTTCTGTCTTGCCTGAAGTCTGCCTGTTTTGTCATCAAATTCAAGGAAAGTCATCTTGTTTCCTTTTTCGTTAATGAGGTAAACGTAGCGGTTATTCGGATGTACAGATACGTGTCTTGGCTCGTCATATTCTCTGGAATAATAAGTATCTGTCGGTGTAAGAGAGCCATCTGCAGGATCAAAACGGAAAACTCTTACCATTCCGTATCCCTGAAGTCTTGCCTGAGTAACTACGAAAAGATATTCTTTTTTCTGATCCCAGATACACTGATGTGCAAAGGAAATGGTGCCTTCTTTCTTTCCCTCCATACAGACTCTGGTTACGATCTCGCCCAGTGTTCCGTCTGCATTTCTGCGGATCACATAGACTGCTCCACCCTGTAAGGCTGCCACTACCATGTACTGGTTGGTACGGTCCGGAGTGATAAATACAGGATTCTTTCCTCCGATATCAATCGTGTTTAAAGCTTCCAGTCTGCCATCTTCGAGAATGCGGTAGCTGCTTACTTTTGTGAAATCGCCGTGTACGGAATAGAGATATTTTTCTTCGAGGTCCATTGCCTGATAGGATGGATTCTCTTCGGTTTTCAGACACTGGATTTCTTTCCAGTCACCGGTAGTTTCGGAGATCTCATAAACCTTTAATCCTTTTCCTCTTGCGTTGCGTTCTTTTGTGGAACGGCATCCTACGTATGCATAGCTCATAATTCATTTCCTCCTGTTTTGTAGTTTAACTCTTTTTGTGTCTGCTCATTGCTTTTTGCACTTTATGCATTTTGCTTTCGCTCATCTCACTTTTGATAGTTCTTATTATACAAAGTAACGATGTAAAAAGGAAATTCTTAAACAAACTGAAAAGGCCATTCCGTTTTGGAATGGCCTTTCTACCTGCAAATCATAGTCAGTCAGGAACAGTTATACATTTGTCTGGTATAATTCTTCGACAAGAGAAATGAAGTCCATGATATCAGGACTCTGGAAGCATTTGTCCGAAAACATCATCCAGACATTTCGCGCCACAGGAGAGCCGTTGCTGTCATAAACGGGGATCCTTCGGGACTTTTCCTCGTTGATCTTCCATTCTGTACCAAATACAAAGGTGACACCCAGACCATTGTCTACCATTTCGATCGCGATATCCGCATAGGGAACCTTGTGGCTCTCATGCGGAAGATTTCCGAACTGATTCTTCCACCACTGATTTACCGTGAGCTTGACAACCGGATTAAAATAAGACTCGATCAGAGGAAGATGCACAATATCCTCCATGGTGGCATCTTTGGGTGCAATGATATACATCTCTTCTTCAAACAGGCATATTTTTTCACCCATATACGGAAAATCTCCGCAGATAATTCCGATGTCAATGCTTCCGTCCATCAGTTTATGCATGATCGTATCGCTGGAATCAGAAACGGTTTTAATCTGTATCTGATTATAACGCAGCATATATTCCTTGAAAAGCTGTGACATATGAAGTCTGGCAAAGGCATTGGGAACACCAATTTTTACCAGTTCCTTGGTCGTGCGGTTTTCCGAAAAATGAGCCTCGATCTCTTTCAGGAAATCCAGCATGATACTTGCTTTTTTTACCAGATACTTTCCTTCTTCTGTAAAAGTAACACCCTGGCTGCTGCGTTTCACTACTTCTATATTCCACTCGTCTTCTATGGCTTTTACTCTTTTTGTCAGAGCTGACTGAGTCATATAAAGTGATTCTGCTGCCCGGGTGATACTGCGCTTTTCATACAGGGCGATCAGGATCCTCCAGTCAATATCTCTCATTTTCTTTATATCCTTTTTCTATATAAGTGATAAAATCCTCCAGAGTTCTGGAAATCCGTTTATTCTTTGAATAAAGAAACCAGGTGTTTCTGGTTACGGAAGAACCGTCTTTGTTCTTCAGCGGAGTAAGACAGAGATTATACTGATTCACAAAGTTCTCCGGCAGAAAACAGACAGTATAACCGATTCCTCTGGCGATCAGCTGCCATGCGACATCAATATAACCTACGACCATACCGGCAGGAAATTCTGTTCCGTACCAGCTTTCCCACCATTTGTCAAGAAGCTCCTGAGTCCTGTCGTTTGTTTTGTAACCGATGCGCTGCATGGATGGCAGAGCCGACATATCTACAGGTTCCTTTGTCACGAGGTATGCTTCATTTTTGCCGATCAGGGTTTTGTTCACAGCACCCTCATAATCGCCACGGATAAAGGCTACATCTATACTTCCTTCCAGCATCTTTCGGAATAACACGTTGCTCTGGTCATTAACAACGGTAAAATTCACATTTGGATGCTCTGCTCTGTATTTCAGAAGCAGATCCGTAAGTGTATATTTGCTGTAGGTATAAGAGGAGCCTACCAGGATTTCGGCCTCTGTGCTTTCTTTGAATTCTTTTAGTTTCTCCTGTGTATCGTGCAGGAATTTCAGATATTTCTCCGCCTGCTGTGCCAGAAATTCTCCCTCCGGTGTAAATTCCAGTCCTTTTGGTGTACGATTGACAATGGTAACCTGAAATTCTGTTTCCATGTGCTGAAGCCGCTTGGTAAGAGATGGCTGAGTGATGTACAGCAGATTCGCGACCTTTGTCATATTTGGATTTTTGTATAATTCATGCAGAATTTCCCAATCTGTATCTTTCATGGTTTTCTCCCTCATTACTGTTCATTCGTTACTGTTCACTCCGTTCTCAGTAACGTTCATTTTTCATAATTTTGTATTTATTCTAACACATTTTTTGACAGATTGGAATAAAATTAATCTGATCACATCATATAAAGACAGGACATTTCTGCCCTGTCTTTATATGATGTGATTTTTAATTTCAACCTGTTCCGGTATAAGCGAGGAATTGTTAAGACTGCGTGGAGGTTCTTATGAATATATGTATGAGATGTACTCTCGGAGTCTTTCCTGCCCGAGAGTACATTAAACCGGAACGGATAAAATTAACGGATTTTTCGGATTGTTTCAATCAGATAATCGGTAAATTCTGCTGCACTTGCGTCTTTGGTTTCTGTCGTAACGACCAGTTTCTTTTCTGTTACAGTACAGATTTCGAGTGCTTTGTCGAGGAGTTCGTTTCTGTCTGCATAACCGATGTGGATCAGCATCTGTCCGATAGCACGAATCAGGCTGCATGGATTTGCATAATCTCCTCTTCCATGGCTCATCAGGTATGGAGCTGTACCGTGGATTGCTTCAAATAAAGCATATTTATTTCCGATATTGGAGGAGCAGGCACTTCCCAGACCGCCGGAGTGTTCTGCTGCTACGTCTGTTACGATATCGCCGTAAAGGTTCGGAAGGACAACAACCTCGATTCCTTTGTTAAATTCAGGATCAAGCATCTTTGCGCACATTGCATCTACCAGACGTTCCTGGATCTCGATTTCCGGATATTCTTCACCGACTTTGCGGACTGCTTTGATGAAGTTTCCGTCTACCAGTTTCACAATGTTGGCTTTTGTCACGATCGTAACATTTTTCTTTCCGTTCTTTCTGGCAAATTCAAAGGCTGCCCTTGCGATTCTTTCGCTGCCCTGTTTTGTCTGGACTTTGAAGTCTACAGCGAGGTCTTCGTCTACCTGAATACCTTTGTCGCCCCAGATATATTCCCCCTCGATGTTCTCACGGAAGAATGTCCAGTCGATATTTTTGTCCGGGATTTTGATCGGACGTACGGCTGCAAAAAGCTCTAATTCACGTCTCAAAAGGCTGTTGGCACTGACAAGGTTCGGAAGTCCGTCTCCTGCTCTTGGTGTGACCATCGGACCTTTTACAAGGACATCACAGGCTTTGATCTCAGGGATAATGTCAGCCGGAAGGCTCTCTAATTTTGCCACACGGTTCTCAATCGTCATGCCTTCGATTTCGCGGATTTCAATCTTGCCATTTTTGATTTCCTCTCCAGTCAGTTCGTTGAGGACACGGAGAGCCTGTTTCATAAGGATTGGACCTACACCGTCTCCCGGAAGGATTCCGATCACGATTTTTTCTTTATTTGAAAAATCTGTTACTTCCGAAGAGGCTTTCATGCGTTCGATTCGTGCTGATTCGTTTTCAACGAGTGTGCCAAATTTTTCCTGGGCTGTTTTAATATTTTCTTTGCTGATTCCGCTCATATATATTCACTCCTGTTTTTTTAATAATGTCAGGAGCAGAAAGTGTTTTGCTCCTGACGGGATATTTTTATTTGTTTTCTGCATCCATCTGTGCAAGCTGTTTCTTCAGGAAACGAAGCTGGCCGCCACAGAGGACTACTTCTACTTCGTTATCGGACAGGTCAAGATTTGCCTGGAAGCTGAAATCTTTGGTTGTATCTTTGACGGTTACTGTTCTGGTCGGAACCTGATCTAACAGATTTTCGATTTCCAGATCATCACCCTGATCGATTCTGTCATAATCTGCCGGATCTGCAAACAGCATAGGGATGATACCGTGGTTTACAAGATTTCCTTTGTGGATACGTGCGATACTCTTTGCAATGACACATTTTACACCAAGGTACATCGGGTTGATCGCTGCGTGTTCACGGGAAGATCCCTGTCCGTAGTTCTCACCGCCGATGATAATGCTCTTGCCGAGTTCTTTTGCGCGGGCTGCGAAGTCCGGAGCATAACGATGGTAGCAGTACTGGGACATTAACGGAATGTTGGAGCGCATACTTGAAAACTCTGCGCTTGCCGGTGTGATGTCATCTGTGGAAATGTTGTCGCCGCCCTTTAAGCTTACCGGGACTTTCAGGTACTGCTGTGGTTCGTCCGGTACAGGCAGGAATTTGATGTTTGGTCCACGGACGATCTCTACTTTCTTTGCTTCTTCCGGAGCCAGAGGTTTGATGATCATGGAATCATCTACTTCGTAAGTTTCCGGTTCATGGATCCTGGCAAGTTTTGTAATCTCTTCACCCATGATCTCTTCTGCAGATGCGAAGGTTCCCATGATCGCTGTTGCTGCTGCGCTTTCCGGGCTCACCAGATAAATCTTTGCATTCGGGTTTCCGGCGCGGCCTTTGAAGTTACGGTTGGAAGTGCGGACTGCGATTCCTTCAGTAGCAGGTGTCTGACCGATGGCACAGCACGGACCGCAGGAGATTTCCAGCATTCTTACACCTGCATCCAGAAGCATACTGATATAGCCGTCACGGAGAAGTTCTTTGTAGGTCTGTTTGGAAGCGATCGCACAGGTACAGCTTACATTTTCATTTACGTGATGTCCTTTAAATACAAGAGCTGCCTTTGCTACGTCTGCGTAGCTTGTATTTGTACAGCTTCCGATAAATACCTGCTGCACCGGTTTTCTTTCGACATCCTTCAGCGGGATTACGTTATCCGGCTGATGCGGACATGATACCAGAGGCTCCAGTTCGCTTAAGTTGATCTCGATGCGCTCGTCATATTCTGCATCCTCATCAGGAAGAAGTTCCGTGTAAGCATCTTCTCTTCCCTGGGCTTTCAGGAATTTGTGTACCTGTTCGTCTGCCGGGAAAATAGAAGTTGTGGCTCCGAGTTCCGCACCCATGTTTGTGATGGTTGCTCTCTGAGGAACTTCCAGTTTCGCTGCTCCCGAACCTGTATATTCGTATACGTTTCCAAGACCGCCTTTGATGGTTATGCGGCGGAGCATTTCCAGGATAACTTCTTTGGCATTTACGCCTGGTTTTAATTCACCTGTGAGGTGGACATTGATGACTCTCGGCATTTTGAGCCGCATTGGAACACCGGTCATTGCTGTGGCTACGTCCATGCCGCCTACACCGATGCAGAGCATTCCGATGGAGCCGCCGTGAGGTGTATGGCTGTCACCGCCCATGCTGATCTTTCCCGGTGCACCGAAGCGGGCTACGTGTACCGTGTGGCAGATGCCGTTTCCCGGTCTGGATACATGAACACCGAAACGTTTGGCAGCAGACTGGAGATAAATGTGATCGTCCGGAGTTTTGAAATCCACATAGAGAAGATTGTGGTCCAGGTAGCTGACACTGCATTCTGTACGGATACGGTCGATTCCGATAGCTTCAAATGCAAGATAGGTCATAACTGCGTTGATGTCATGTGTTAAGGTCTGGTCAACCTTGATGAATACTTCCTCGCCCGGTATCATGCTTCCGGATACGTAATGGGATTCGAGGATTTTTCTGGTTAATGATTTTCCCATTGTTGATGCCTCCTTATAGTAAATGATTTTGGCTTTCTTTTTGGTTCACTTTTTACTTTGGCTTTCTTTTAGCTTTGTTTTAGCTTTCCTTTGATTTGTATTATAGTAGAGCACGGACAGAAAATAAAATTGTATAAAATAATGGACATATTCCTAAATTGAATGTGGCATTTTCTTCACAATGTCAGGGATAAAATCATCCGCTTCACCGCTTACTCATAAAAAAATCCCAAACGGTTCCGGGATATACGCGGGAATCGTCCGGGAAATAGGTTTCAGTTATTATTGAGCTGTTTTTTCCATATATCGGATCATTGCTTCCGCCGCATGTTTGGCTGCTTCGACTGCATGTACAACCGTCATGGAGCCATGAACGACATCTCCGGCTGCAAACACGCCGTCCCTGGTTGTCATGTAGTTTTCATCTACGATCAGAAGTCCGCGTTCGGAGCCTTCCAGACCTGTTGTGGTGCGGATAAGCTTTTTTCTCGGTCCCTGGCTGATAGAGATGATGGTGGAATCTGCCGGGATCAGCACCTCCTCTTCTTCGCATCCGATCACTTTATTGTTTTCATCCAGAATAGAATTACAGAATACAGGCCCCTGTTCTGTAATACGTCTGATCTCTTTTTCAAAAACAAACTCTGCGCCGTCAAGCTGAGCATAGGCTACTTCGTGAGAGCTTGCTGCTACTCTCTTGCCTCTTGCATAGAGAGTTACGTGCCGGGCACCGTTTCGCAGTGCGGTGCGGGCAACATCCATAGCAGCGTTTCCCATACCGATAACAGCTACACGCTCTCCAAGATTATATGCACCCGGATTGGAAAGGTAATCGATCCCGTAGTGGACATTTCCGAGACATTCTCCCTGAATGCCGAGATTTCGCGGTTTCCAGGTTCCGGTGCCGATAAATACAGAAGCATAACCGTCGCGGAAAAGGTCTTCGATCTTAAGGACTGCTCCGATGGTTGTATTCGGACGGATCATAATTCCCATTTCCATCATTTTCTTTCTGTATCGTTCCAGGATTGTTTTCGGCAGACGAAATTCCGGGATACCGTACTGCATGATCCCGCCAATCTTGTCTTTCCATTCGAAGATAGTCACACCGTAGCCTTTCTGTGCCAGAATGATCGCTGCAGTCATACCTGCAGGGCCTGCTCCGATCACCGCCACTTTTTTATCCCTTTTCTTTACAGGAGTGACCGTCATACGATCCAGATAAGTATCGGAAATATAAGTTTCAATGCTGGAAAAATGTACCGGGTTGCCTTTTCGTCCGAGAACGCAGTGGCCTGCGCACTGCATTTCATGGTTACAGACAATGGAGCAGATCACGGACATGGGATTGTTTTCAAAAAGCTTCTCTCCTGCTTCCATGACCTGGTTCTGCTTAAACATCTGGATGATCTGCGGGATTGGGGTATGAACCGGACATCCCTGCTGACATCCGGGCTTCTTACAGTTTAAACAGCGATTGGCTTCGTCTATAATATGTACTGACATTTTTTTAATCTCCTCTTTATTCTGAGAAATTCTGCGGGTCAGGCGGACAAAAATATCCGCTTCACTGCGCAGCTTATAAGTTATAGCAATCCGGTTTTATTACCCGTGGCAGAATTTCACCGGTTTCCTTCATTTTCTGAATGGTATACTGCTCTGCTCTGATCTTGGCATCTGCCTTTTCCATGATCCATTCGGCATCCTCCGGTTTGATGACCAGAACACCATTGCAGTCACCGATGATAAGGTCACCCGGACATACTTCTACACCACCGCAGACAATCGGAACATTTAATTCTCCCTCTCTTGCCTTGCCTGCACTGCCGGGTGTCACATTTCTGGCAAAAAGCGGAAAGCCTGCTTCCTGACATCCTTCCAGATCACGAAAAGCTCCGTCTATTACAATCCCTTCCAGGCCTTTGAGGTTCGCGCAGATGCTTCTGTGGTCACCCCAGTAAGAGCCTGCTGTAAATCCCTGTCCTGCCACGACCAGGACATCTCCGGGTTCTGCCTGCAAAATCGCATCCGGAATGATGCCGCTGATCCCTTTCGGCGGATTGACGGTAAATGCCGGACCAACGATTTTTTTGTCAGAAACCTGACGGCGAATATGATAATCCATCGTGTGATAATCAACGACCCCGTCACATAATTCTGAAGTAGTATAATTTCGCAGACGCGCAATGATTTCACTGAGCTGTTTTGTCATAGTCTGATCCTCCTTGTGGGAAATTTGGAAATGTTCTGCTGTTTTGTCACTATAGGATTATCATACCTCTGAAAGGATGGATTATAAAATTCATTAAAAGAATGAAGAGATAAAAAAATCGCATATACTGTCATTCATACTCTGTATACACAAAGTATAAAAAAGTATATGCGATCACTTGACAGAATCAAGAAAGTTCCCTGTTTCAATTGCGAATATCCGCTTGTTGCAAATCAGGCAGATCAATATCCTTCATGACGACGTTTCTTCCAGAGCTTTGCGCGTTTTACGGCAGCTTCATCCTCTATCTGCTGGGTAATGCCTTCTATGATGAGTCCCGGTACTTCTACCGGATTCTGATGCTCGTCTGTTCCAACCATCGTGAAATATGCACGGTTGATCATGGTTCTGGTACCGTCAATGGCTTCCCGGTAAGTATCAATACGGACTTCCATGGAGGAACGTCCCACATGAGTAAGGCGTCCGATCAGCACGATCGTATCGTTTACTCTGGCACCGGCTTTGAAATACATATTATCGACTGCTACTGTTACCACATTCATCTCTGCGTGGCGTTTCGCAACAATTCCTGCTGTCTCATCGATCCATGCAAGAAGCTGGCCGCCGAACAGATAGCCTGCTGCATTGAGGCATTTAGGCATTAATAAATGGGACTGTTCTGTTAATGAGTCCTCGACCCGTTTCATTTTTCTTTCTGACATTGTTTGTGCACTCCTTTTTTGTATACGCTTACTGTTCACTCCGTTCTCAGTAACGAAGCCGGAATTCATTCCGGACTGCCTGCGGCAATCGTACATGTCCTGCCGCTCATTATAGCACAGATTTCAGCTTTGTGTTGTATTTTTACCGCGACAGGTCATTCATACTTTTTATCTTATTATCGCCCGTTTTTGTTCTTAATAACGGGATGGTAGTATGCAAACAGCAGCTTCATTTCGCCATCTCTGCGCAATTTTAAAGTGCTACCACATTGATTGTATATAAAAAAATACAATCTTCAGCTTGCCTTTCCTATTCATTTACTGTACAATCATTAAATAGGAAAAAACACAAATGTTCGCCATACTAAAACACTGATCGCAAAGACGCATCTGATTATGCAGCATCAGTGTTTTTTAACCGAATCAAGTAAGTCCCCTGCTTCAATTGCGAAAAGTAATAAGCAGGGGGTGGGGACTTGCTTGTATCAGGAGGAGTGTAAGCTCCTTCTGATAAACTGCGGAGCAGTTATTCGGTTATGAGCAAGTAGCGAAGCGGATTGC
>CAVCYJ010000017.1:0-25351 GCA_963605995.1 Holdemanella biformis
ATATGATAAAAGCTATTGAAGAAAAAAATGATGGAAAATTTGACTATAGCAAAGACAATGGACAAGTGACCTGTGCAAAATAGTGCAGTCAAACAAAAAATCGGTGAGGAATGCTCAATGAATTGCTGTACTTTTTTGGTTATTGTGTGCAGCAAAAGTTTTGAAGGCGAAACTGCTATTTTCAAATATATTATAGAGAAATGAAAAGGAAGAGAAGTATGATGTATACCTGTATATACAAATCAGCATTAGGCAATATTTTGCTGGCTGCTGATGAGATCGGACTTACAGGTCTGTGGTTTGAGAACCAGAAATATTTTGCAAATACACTTCCTGAGGAACATATTTCGCAGGAAACACCGATTCTCATCGAGGCAAAAAAATGGCTGGATATATATTTCTCCGGTGAAGAACCGAAATTTACTCCGCCGCTGCATCCAACCGGATCAACATTCAGACAGACTGTGTGGCAGATATTATTACAGATTCCCTATGGTCAGACGACCACATATGGAAAGATTGCAGGACAACTGGCTGAAATGTGGAATGCTGCACATATGTCTGCACAGGCAGTAGGCGGTGCAGTGGGGCACAATGAGATTTCTGTCATCATTCCCTGCCACCGTGTAGTCGGCACAAATGGCAGTCTGACAGGATATGCAGGAGGAATTGACACAAAAATTGCACTGCTTAAACTGGAACACACAGATATGAGTCATTTATCCGTTCCAAAGAAAGATTCCATTGCCGCAGGCAAGTGAGTGGTATAGTTATTTATGAAACGATGTACTGGTCCGATCACGTTACTGAGAACAGAACGGACGGTAATAGAAACCGTGGTATAAATAAAAGCTATATGGGAATGTTCTTGACTTCAGGCATAATTCAAGTGATAATCTTTGTAAAGAACAGTAACACAACTGGGAGGGATTGAATATGTATACTGCATCAAAAGAAAGATATACAGCAATGGAATACAATCGCTGCGGAAACAGCGGACTGATGCTTCCGAAAGTGTCACTGGGACTGTGGCATAATTTTGGAGATACCGCAAACTTTGAAAATATGAGAAAGCTATGCTTTACAGCTTTTGATAACGGAATCACACAGTTTGATCTGGCAAATAATTATGGTCCGGAACCGGGAAGTGCAGAGAAAAATTTCGGACGTATTCTGAAAGAAGATTTAGGTGTATACCGTGATGAGCTGATCATTACAACAAAAGCCGGCTATGATATGTGGGAAGGCCCTTATGGGAACTGGGGAAGCCGCAAATATCTTCTTGCCAGCCTGGATCAGAGTCTGAAACGCATGGGACTGGAATATGTAGATATTTTCTATCATCACAGAATGGATCCGGATACACCACTGGAAGAGACAATGGGAGCACTGGCAAGTGCTGTACAGAGTGGCAAGGCAATCTATGTAGGACTGTCCAACTATGATGGTGAAACATTAAAGAAAGCATCTGCAATTCTGGAAGAGCTGCATTGCCCGTTCGTGATCAATCAGAACCGTTATTCGATTTTTGATCGAACAGTGGAGAAAAATGGTCTTAAGGAAACAACCGGTGAACTTAAGAAAGGCCTGATCACATTCAGTCCACTTGCACAGGGACAGCTGACAGACCGCTATCTTCACGGAATCCCGGAAGACAGCCGCATCCGTACAGATGGAAGGTTCCTTAAAGAAAGCACTCTGGATGAGCACAGACTGGTTCAGATCCGCAAACTCAATGATCTGGCAGCACAGCGTGGTGAGAAGCTGGCAGATATGGCTCTGGGCTGGCTCCTCCAGCACAAAGAAGTCACCAGCGTCCTGATCGGCGCATCCAAACCACAGCAGATCCTTGATAATGTAAAAGCAACTTCCTGCGCACCATTTACCGAAGAAGAACTGAAACTGATCGATGAGATTTCGCAGAATATGTTATAAAAAGTTTTTTCTGTTTGGGTTGTGAAGAAAAATATGATCTGCCGAACATCCAAGTATAATGGAGGATTCTGATATGTGTGACATAAAAAAATATGAAAAAATTTACCAGGAAATATCACGGTTAGAACCGGAAGATACGTTGCAGCTGGTTTTAGAAGCTGATACGGAGGAACAAAGAGAATTTTATCAACTGGTAGGCGATTTTTTGCTTCAAAAAAAACAGAAGCAGATAGTTGAAAGGAATTTATTTTGATATGAAAAAGTATGTTCTGGTAGGTGGAGTAAATGGTGCTGGAAAATCGACTTTATATCAGATGTCGACAGCATTACAGAAGATGAATCGAGTGAATACAGACGAAATTGTAAAAGAAATCGGTGATTGGAAAAATTTATCTGATGTAATGAAGGCAGGAAAAATCGCTGTAACACTAATTGATAAATATTTTGCAGAAGAAACTTCATTTAATCAGGAAACTACTTTATGTGGGCGCTCGATTATTAAAAATATTCATAAAGCAAAGGCATTGGGATATATTGTTGAACTGCATTATATCGGGGTAGATTCGGTAGAAATTGCCAGACAAAGAGTAGAACATCGTGTAAAAAAAGGCGGTCATGGTATTCCGAAAAGTGATATTGAGAAAAGATATTATGAATCTTTTAAAAATCTCAAAAAGATTTTAAAGGAATGTAACTTGGCTGTCTTTTATGATAATACGGAAGAATTTCGAAGATTTGCTATTTATAAGAATGGTAACATTGTGAGGTTATCTCGTAATGTACCCGATTGGTTTTTGCAAAATGAATTGGCAGACTTGAGAGAAGGGATATAGCGTATGATGTGGCTGCTATTTGCGTTTGGTTCTGCGTTATTTGCGGGATTGACCGCCATATTGGCGAAGTGTGGGATCAGAAATACAGACTCCAATGTTGCGACAGCATTAAGAACAGGTGTGGTGTTGATCTTTTCATGGATTATGGTATTTGTGGTCGGAGCGCAGAGCGGAATCAGGGATATTTCAGCAAAGGTTATGATATTTCTGATTTTATCAGGGGTGTCAACAGGAATCTCCTGGCTATGTTATTTCAAAGCATTGCAGATCGGAAATATCAATAAAGTAACCCCGATCGATAAATCAAGTACAATAATAACAATGCTGCTGGCATTTATTTTTCTGAGGGAAGAAATAACCTGGCTGAAATTTGTTTCAATGATTCTTATCGGTATTGGTACTTACCTGATGATCCAGAAAAAGGAAACACAGGAGAAAGCAGAGGATAAGAAGTGGCTGCTTTATGCGGCCGGTTCAGCTCTTTTTGCCAGTCTTACCTCTATTCTGGGGAAGATAGGAATCCAGGACATCAATTCAAATCTTGGAACCGCGATCCGGACAGCCGTTGTCTTGATAATGGCATGGATCGTTGTATTTGTAACCGGTAAACAGGATACGGTTAAGGATATTGACAGAAAAAGCTGGTTATTTCTTATTCTTTCCGGATTTGCGACAGGCGGCTCCTGGTTATGCTATTACAGAGCACTCCAGACAGGCCCGGCAAGCATCGTGGTTCCGATTGACAAACTCAGTATCCTTGTAACGATCGCATTCTCATATCTTGTATTCCATGAAAAACTGTCAGCGAAATCAGGAACAGGATTGCTGCTTATTGTTGCGGGGACATTTGCTTTGTTGTTGTAAATTAGTTTTTCCTGACGAAGAGGGACATTTATGGATTTAAAACAATTGCAGTATTTCGTTGCGTGTGCGCAGACCGGATCTTTCAGTGAGGCGGCGAAAATTCTGTATTCGACACAGCCGAGTGTGAGCAAAGTGATAAAATCTCTGGAAGATGCACTGGGGATGCAGCTTTTTGAACGGCTTCCGAGAGGAATTCGTCTGACTGTTCAGGGGCAGAAGGTTTACCATTATGCGTGCAAAATTACGAATGAGATAGATGTACTTGAAAATATGGCTTCCGGAGGAATGACCAGGTGGATCCGGATTTCCATGAACCCCAGTTCATGGTTTGCGAACCAGTTCGTAGATTTCTATAATGAAACGTTCGAGAAGAATTACCATTTTCAACTGACGACAGCAGGTGTCAGAAGCGTGCTGGAAAGAGTGAGAGATTACATGGATGACATAGGCTTTGTGTATATCCTGAGTCAGCAGAAGGAGAACTTCCTGCATGAACTGGCGAAGAATAAGATGGAATTTGTATCGATGTATGAAACAGATCTGATCTTTTATCCGGGACGGCAGACGGAGTTTTACGACTCAGGAAAAGAAAGCATTCATCTGAAAGAGCTGGAGAAAAGCAGATTTATCCAGAATTATCAGGATGAATTTTTTGATATCAGTTCCGTGCAGGAGAATACATTTCAGTGGAAAGACCTGGACATTTCGGTACTCACCAACAGTGATTATATTATGGAAAAGATGCTGAAGAACAGCAGGGTTTCCAATGTAAGCGGAAGCTATCTGTCAGAAAACAAAGAAGGAACCACTCCGGGGATACCGCTGGAGTCAGGGGATAATAAAGTTATTTTTGGCTATATTCTTCATAAAGGCGAAAGAATGGATGAGAGTGTAGAAGAATTCCTGACCTTCCTGAAGGGCAGACTTCCGAAAAGCTAACCGAATCAAGTAAGCCTCCTGCTTTAATTCACATAACTCATTCCAGAACATATGAAACGTATTCAAATTAAGAATAGCACATAACCCTTATGCGGGGTTGTGTGCTTTTTTGTCTTTTGTTAGACTTATAGCAATCCTCTAAAATAATGCATCGTAACTGTTCAGTACCTTCACAGTTACGAGTCAAAATCCATTGAAAATCGCCTGCGGCGATGGGATTTTGACTTGTATGTCTCGGGATTTTGGCATTTTCATGCCAAAACACCTCGCGGAATAGTAGACTGCTGAATAATTACAATGCATCTTAATCCAGACCATCAGAGCGTGAAATCCTGCGTCAGATATCTTTGCCGTGCGTCAGCACGCCTGCAGATATCTTTCTTGTCTTTCGCGCTCTGCTGAACTGTCTTAAATGCATTATTTACGAGGATTGCTATAATTACAGAACGTGGTGCTGCAGACAGGATAAGCAGCACACATAAAAAAGGAGAATTCATGATCAGATATATTTTAAAAAGACTTCTTCTGCTGATACCGATCCTGATCGGGATCACTTTTCTGTCATTTGCCATGATGCGTCTGGCAGGCGGGGATGCGGTTACTTATATGTACGAAAATGCAGGAGCTGCCGTTTCTGAGGAAGTGATCGATGCGGCCAGACAGAAGTATGGACTTGATCAGCCGTTTCTGATCCAATATGGAAAATGGTTCGCCGGGATGGTGACAGGGGATATGGGAGTCAGTTATGTATCAGGGAAAGATGTTTATGATACTTTTACAGAGAAGCTTCCGGCTACCGTTTGCCTGACCGTTTCTGCTGTTCTGCTCACCATGCTGATTTCTGTTCCGCTGGGGATTCTGTCAGCAGTGAAGCATAACAGACCGGCAGACTGCCTGATACGTTTTCTGAGCTTTATCGGCAATTCCATGCCGAATTTTTTTGCGGCACTGGTACTGATGTATTTCTTTTCCATCAAACTGGGATGGTTTCCTGTTATCACTACGGAGAACACCGCCCTGAGCCTGATACTTCCGACTCTGACCCTGTCACTTTCCATGGCATCCAAATATACCAGACAGATAAGGGCAACGGTTCTTGAAGAGCTGAATAAAGATTACGTGACGGGAGCCAGGGCAAGAGGAGTACGGGAAAGCGTGATCATCCGGAAGAATGTGATGAAAGCTTCGATGCCTGCGATCATTACGCTCCTTGCGCTTTCCATAGGAAATCTTATGGGTGGAACTGCCATTGTTGAGACTATATTTATGTGGGATGGTGTTGGAAAAATGGCTGCAGATGCCATAACCATGAGAGATTATCCCATTGTTCAGGCTTATGTCGCATGGATGGCAGTGATCTATGTTGTGATTAATCTGATCTCTGATATTCTGTGTCGCTGTATGGATCCCCGCACTGAGGATTTGGGGTCTGCGCGATCGGCTCCGCGGGCAAGTGAGAGGTACGGTTGTTTTGAAAATGATGTATACGTATCAGATCAGGAGATGATCAGTCATGAGTGAGACAAAGGTCACAGTAAGAAAACAGAAAATAAGAAAAAATCATGTCAGGGAAAAGCTGATCTTTTTTACAGTACTGACTGTGCTTTTGCTTATTGTTGCAGCTTTTGCATCAAAAATCTGTCCGTATGATCCTTATGCGCAGGATCTTCTTCAGGCACAGAAGCCGCCGGGTGCCAAACACATTCTGGGGACAGACAGATATGGAAGAGATATGCTTTCGAGAGTCCTGGCCGGAAGCACGACAAGTATTTATGCTGCGCTTCTGCTGGTTTTGATCGTTACGGTTACAGGAACGGTGATCGGGCTGCTCTGTGGATGGTGCGGCGGAATCGTAGATACTGTACTGATGCGTATTTCCGATCTGTTTCTGGCTTTTCCGGGGCTGGTATTTGCACTGGCAGTTGCTGCGGTACTGGGAGGCGGGATCCAGAATGCGGTGATCGCGCTGGCGGTGATCGGATGGCCGAAGTTTGCAAGGCTTGCAAGGGGACTGACGTTGTCAGAGAAAGCTTCGCCGTATCTGATGGCAGTAAAAATGTCCGGCAGCAGCGTGCCGAAAATCCTTTTTAAACATATCCTTCCCAACATCGCAGGACAGATCCTTGTAACTGCGGTTCTGGATATCGGAACGATGATGATGGAGCTTGCGGGACTTTCCTTTCTGGGGCTTGGTGTGCAGCTGCCGGAGGCAGAGTGGGGAAGCATGATCAATGACGGCCGGAGTATGCTGCAGATCGCACCCTGGATGGTACTGGCTCCCGGAGCTGCGATTTTTATAACAGTTATGATATTTAATCTTCTTGGCGATACGCTGAGAGATTATATGGATCCGAAGCAAAGGGCAAAGGATGCTGCAGCTTCCGGAGCAGAAATAAAGACAACAGAAAAAAAGAGGGGGGAAAAATCGGTGGAGAATAAAATGATAAAGAAAAAGCTTATGGCTGTATTTTTTGCAGGCGCAGTGATGGCCGGCAGTCTGCAGGCAACAGCATCTGCGGCCGAAGAAAAAACATTTGTATATGGAACAACCGGCTACAGTGAAGAAATGGGAGATGCAGGGCTGAACCCTCATGACAACTATTCCGGGTGGAGCGCACTTCGCTATGGAGTGGGGGAAACTCTTTTTAAATATAACGACAACATGGAAGTGGAACCATGGCTGGCAACAGACTATGAATTTGTGGATGATACGACGGTGAAGATCACACTTCGGGATGGCGTAAAGTTCTCCAGCGGACGGAGTATGGATGCAAAAGCGGTGAAAGAATGCCTGGAAGACCTGATCGCAGTTCATGACCGGGCACCGTATGACCTGAAAATTGACCATATGGAAGCGGATGGACTCACACTGACCATTTACACTACAGAGCCATGTCCGGCGATCATTAATTATCTGGGAGACCCGTATGGAGCCATCATAGATATGGATTATGGCATCCAAGGGGAAGGCGGCTCTGCAAATGTAGCGGGAACCGGTCCTTATATTGCCACCAGCGTGACACCCACACAGATCGAACTGAAAAAGAACGAGGATTACTGGGGCGGCGAGGTAAAGACAGATAAGGTCACGGTGAAATCCTTTGCAGATGGAAGTGCACTGACAGCAGCCTTACAGACCGGAGATATTCAGGGAACATATGGACTCCAGTACGATAACTATGCATTATTTGACAGTAATACAGATTATACCATTCATTCCTGTGCCACAAGCAGATGCTTCTTCGGACAGTTCAATATGGACTCTGAAATCATGCAGGATCAGAATGTGCGCAGGGCGATCGAGATGGGAATTGATAAAGAGGGCTTCTGTTCTGTGATCATGGGAGGCCGCGGAATCCCGGCGAAGGGAGCATTCCCTGACAGCTTTTCCTGTGGAAATGATGCGGTGGAAACCGTATCCTATGACCCGGAAGAAGCAAAGAAGCTTCTGGAAGAGTCAGGATGGACAGATACGGACGGTGACGGATACGTGGACAAAGACGGACAGAAACTCACGATTAACTGGCTGACTTATCCGACACGCCTGGAGCTGCCGAAACTTGCGGAATATGCACAGGCAACTCTGAAAGAAATCGGGATCGATGTGTCTGTCAATAATACCTCCGACCACAGAACTTATGCAAAAAACGGAGAGTTTGACGTTTACGTGAGTTCTCTGACAACAGCACCGACCGGTGATCCGGAGTATTTTTTTGGCAGTACAGTGACCGGGGCAAAGAATTATGGAAACTATCAGAATGATGAAGTGACGAAGCTGACAGAGCAGCTTCATCAGACCTTTGACATGGATGAGAGAGGAAAGCTTGCCGTAGAGCTTCAGCAGAAAATCCTGGACGATGATGCGTATTTCTTTGTTTCCCATCTGAATATGGGAATCGTGACGAAAGCAAATGTGACAGGCATTGCGGCGCACCCCTGTGATTATTATGAAATTACGGCGGATATGGATGTAGAGTAAATATGGAGAATACAATGAATTCTTTAACGGAGAAGAATACAGAGGAACCCCTGTTAAAAGCAGAGCATATAACAATCTGCTATAATGGAGAACCGACAGTCCGGGATGTCAGTTTTGAACTGAAGCAGGGAGAAATCCTCGGTATCGCAGGAGAATCCGGAAGTGGAAAAAGTACGGTCATTAGAGCGGTTATGGGACTTCTGGGAGAGGAAGGCATGGTTACGGAAGGTAACATCTGGTACCGGAGAAAAAATCTCACGGATATGAGCGAAAAGGAACTCCGCAGATATCTGGGAACAGAAATCGGAATGGTATTTCAGGACTGTAAGTCATCATTTTGCCCGGTGCGAAAAATTGGTGTGCAGATACAGGAAGCGGTATCTGCACATCAGAGGATAACGAAAAAAGAGACACGAAAACGCGCAGGGGAGATCATGAAGAAAATCGGTCTGGAGGATTACGAACGTATTCTGGACAGCTATCCTTTTGAACTTTCGGGAGGCATGAACCAGCGTGTGGGAATCTGCACAGCCATGATCCTGCATCCAAAAATCCTCCTTGCAGACGAACCCACCAGTGCGCTGGATATGACGGTGCAGAAGCAGGTAGCAGAGGAATTACTGCTGATGAAAAAAGAATACGGCACGGCAATGATTCTGGTGACCCACAATATCGGTGTGGTAAGGGCAATGGCAGACCGGATCCTGATCCTTCAGGACGGACAGGTCAGAGATTACGGAGCAACCAAAGAGGTTCTGGATCATTCTCAGGATCCTTATACGCGGAAACTGATGGATTCTGTACTTCACCTGAGACGAAATATACTCTGGTAAGCCGAAAAAATCAGCCAGCCGGGAGTCTTCTGTAACTGGAAGGGATTTTGGAAAAAAATGCAGGAGGAACAGGAAAGATGTCAGATACCATTTTGAAAGCAGAACATCTTACGAAGACATTCATATCCGGAAACAGGACACTGACAGCGGTGGATGATGTCAGCTTTGAACTGAAACAGGGAGAGTGTCTGGGAATTGCAGGAGAATCCGGTTCCGGGAAAAGTACGATTGCAAAGATGATCACGCATCTGGAAAGCATCACGGAGGGCAGCGTGATTCTGAGAGGCAGAGAGATTACCCATGCAAAAGGCAGAGAACTCCGGAAAATTTACAGAGATATCCAGATGGTATTTCAGATGCCGGCGGAATCCTTTGATCCACGCTGTACCCTTGGCGACGGGATTGGAGAAAGCCTGCGAAATATGGGGATAAGCCGGTCAGAAACCCGAAACAAAGTGGAGAAACTTCTGGAAAAATGCGGTCTGGGAAAAGAATACGCAGACCGCTATCCGCATCAGGTCAGCGGCGGTCAGTGCCAGAGGGCTGCGATAGCCCGGGCACTTGCTGTAAATCCGTCCATACTCATCTGTGATGAACCAACCAGTGCGCTGGATGTGACCGTTCAGAAACAGATCCTGGAGCTGCTGATGGAACTGAAGCAGAAAGAAAATCTGTCATTTATTCTCATCTGCCATGACCTGGCTCTTGTCCAGGCATTCTGCGACAGAGTTCTTGTCATTCATCAGGGAAAAACCGCAGAGAGCGGGACACCGGACGAGATCATCAGCCATCCGAAAACGGATTACACAAAAAAACTGGTCATGTCCGTATTATAAGTCATTGCGTTGTGAATAAAGCTTGAAAAATCTCTTCAGATAATGTAAAATCAATTTGTCGAAAACGGTAATTTAACCGAAACTGATAAACAGTATGATTTTGATAAACGGTCGTTTTTGAGAGGGGGGGGGTAAAAGACCATGGAGGAGAGTTTTGACAGCAGGGACAGGGACCGGCTTCCTGATGTGATTCATATACTGGGAAATGATTATGTGAATATTTATTCTGTAGACAGGGAAACGCGGCAGATTGAGATCTACCGCTACCGGAACAGAATGTTTGATATTGAGGAAAGAATGCAGGACGGAACATCCTATGAGACTCTCATGAAGACATATATTGAGAGCGATGTGGCACCGGAAGACAGACAGAAGATGTTTATGGAAACTGATTTTTCTACCGTATGTGAGCGCCTCGGAGAAACCGCTCAGTTTACCATACACTACCGGGTGAAAAGAGATGGGCTGATCTCATATTATTATCTGAAGTGTGCCAGAGTCGGCGGAGCCGAAGAGTTTAAAAAGATAGTATTTGCCTTTGCGAATGAAGATATGGATGTACGGCGCAACGAACTGACAGGACTGATGGGAGCAGGAGGAATCTCCGCAAAAAGAAAAGTCCTTGTCGTGGAGGATAATGAACTGAACCGGGAAATCCTCAGTTCATTTCTGGGCGAAAAATATGAAGTGATTCAGGCGGAGAATGGCGAAGAGGGGTTGGCACTCCTTGCCGAGTATTACAGGGAATTATCCGTAGTTTTGCTGGATATCTGCATGCCTGTCTGCGATGGATATGAATTTCTCAGACGGCGCAATAAGGAGAAAGTCCTGTCAGCGGTCCCTGTTATCGTGATGACGGGAAGCCGTACCATGGATGCGGAGCTTCAGTGCCTGGATCTGGGAGCTGTTGATTTCATCCCGAAGCCGTACAATTCCAGGATTGTTATGGGAAGGATCAACAATGTGATCAGCCTGCGCGAGTCTGCACATACCCTTTCTATCGTAGAACGTGATGAACTGACAGGGATTTATACAAGACAGGCATTCTTCTATCATGCAAAGACACTGATGCAGATCAGACCGGGTGAGAGCTTTCATCTGCTGGTTGCGGACATCAGGGATTTTAAGTCAGTGAACAGCAGCTATGGAAATAAGACAGGTGATAAGGTGCTTCGATATCTGGCAGACACCTATGCCGGAATGGTGAATGCCGGAATTGTCTGCAGATATGGAGGAGATCAGTTTGCATGCCTGACCTACGGGACCTGTGATCTGACAGAGAAATACATAAAAAAAATTGCCGGGGAAATTTCACATAGTGCTCCGATCCCGACTCTGATGATGAAATACGGAGTTTATGAGAATGTTGACAGGTCACTGGAGGTTCCCGTGATCTGTGACAGGGCTTTCATGGCACTGAAGGATATTCAGGATAATTACGAAAACAGCGTGGCATATTATACCAGGGAAATGGAAGAGAAGAGGATTTTCAACAGGGCTCTGGAGAAGAAATTTGACAAAGCGATCAGCAATAAAGAATTTGTGGCCTTCTTTCAGCCGAAATACAGCACAGCTACCGAAGAGATCACGGGAGCGGAATCACTGGTGCGCTGGATAGAAGCGGATGGTTCCATGGTAATGCCGGGAGATTTCATTCCCTTATACGAGAGGGACGGACTGATCGTGAGGCTGGATGAATATATATTCCGGTATGTGTGTGAATTTCAGCGGGAGCGGATGAAGCAGGGAAAAGAACTGATACCGGTTTCTGTGAATCTGTCACGCGCGAGCATCTATCATACCGGTGTAGTGGAGCGTTACGCAGAGATCGTCAGGGAAAATGAGATCCCGTTCTCCAGCGTGCCGATCGAACTGACAGAGACAGCAGCCATCTACAGCAACAAAATCGGAAACTTCACAGAGCAGCTTGTAAATGCGGGCTTTGTATTACATATGGATGATTTCGGATCCGGCTATTCTTCCATGATTACCCTGAATGAAATGCCATTCAGCACACTGAAGATTGATAAGAGCCTGATCGATTATATTGAGCAGGATAAAGGAAAAATGATCGTGAAGCAGGTGATCATCCTGGCACATGGCCTGGGAATGAATGTGACAGCAGAAGGAGCGGAAACGCTCAGCCAGATCGAGCTTCTCAGGGAAATGGGATGTGATGATATCCAGGGCTTCTATTACTCCAGACCTCTCCCCGGGGATGAATTTATCAGAAAACTTGAAGAAGAAGACTGAAAAAAATGCGTGCCACACGGCACGCATTCTCTTTTGGCTCAGTTTGAGGAAGATGGCAGATAAGGTCTCAGTGCACCGGCTACATTGCTGATTGGCATAGTCTGGAGCCATACCTTTCCGGGACCGCGGACAACCGTATTAAAGAATCCCTCACCGCCGAAGAATTTATTCTTCATGCCCGGGACATTCACGATCTCCATCTTACAGGATGCTGACATCGCAGCCAGATGTCCGGTATCAATGACAACCTCCTGACCGTCTGCCAGCTCATACTCTACCACATGACCGTCAAATTCAGCGAAAACGATTCCGCTGCCGGACAGCTTCTGCATGATAAATCCCTCGCCGCCGAACAATCCCGAACCGACCTTCTTATTAAAGAATACAGAAAGGCTGACACCGGACTCACTGGCAAGGAATGCACTCTTCTGGAAGATCATTTCCTGACCCGGTCTGATCTCAAAAGCGCGTATGGAACCCGGAAAACAGGAAGCAAATGCGATCATTCCCGAACCGCCCTGTGCGGTATACACATTCTGGAACATTTTTTCACCGGAAAACATCCTTCCGATAGCCTTTCCGACACCGCCGTTCGTAGTTGTGTCCATCTTCATATTCGGGGACATCCAGGACATCCCGCCGCCCTCTGAGATCATCCGTTCTCCTGCATCCAGATAGCAGATCACAACCGGCAGGGTATCACCCTTGATTTCATATTTCATATCATGTACCTTCCTTTCTGTTATTTCCATGAATTGCTCCGCTGCCAAAGCAGCTTTCTCATGTTTGGACTTTTACCTCTGGTATCATATAAAGCATATAAAAATCCCTGACAGATGTCAACAATTTTCGTGAAAACCGACATAGATTATTCTCACGTATCATCTTTACGGCAGAAAAAAATTATGTTATCATTCCATTCATCAGATAAAAACTTTCGTTCCTGCCTCACGACAGGAAGACGGACAGCACAAATGACAGGAGAGAAGTATGGCGGTTTTTTGGATCAGACTGGCGGGGAAAACGATTAAGATAGAATCCCGATATGAATATGTGAAACAGATGTGCCATTCATACATCTGTGACAGCGGGAGAGAAGACATCCGGGTGATCTGTTCAGAGAAGGATATTGAATATGAACGGGAGAGAGAAACGGATGACGGCGAATACACAGACGACTATCTGGAGTCTCTGGCTGTCTACCGCGCGATCGCGGAGCAGATGCTGGAGCATTCGGTATTTCTCATGCACGGGGCAGTGGTTGCCGTGGGAGAGGAAGCCTTCATGCTTACAGCAGCCAGCGGTGTGGGAAAGACCACCCGGCTCAACATGTGGCTGGAACAGGTACCGGACTCCCGTGTGGTAAACGGAGACAAGCCGCTTCTGAGAGTGACCGATACGGAAATCCTTGCCTGCGGGACTCCCTGGGCGGGCAAAGAGAAACTCAGCACAAATACAGAGGTTCCCCTCCGGGCAATCCTCCTGCTGGAGCGTGCGAAAGAAACCTCCCTGCAGAGGATTTCCTTTTCGGAGGCTTTCATACAGCTGTTTGCTCAGACCTACAGACCGGCAGACCGAAAACTGATGACAGAGACCCTCGGTCTTCTCAGAAAGCTGGAGCACAGGGTGGAGTTTTACCGCTTCTGCTCGAATCTGGAGGATACGGACATGAGAGAGATTTACGCGGATATCCGCAGGAAGAAAGGTTTCTGATGACCTCCGGAAAGGCAAATACGCTATGAAATGTGCAGGAATCCTGTTTACAAAAGAACAGAACCGGGTTACAATAAAAACAAGGAGGAAATGAAAAATCGACAGAAATCGACAGAAAGGACATCCCTGCCGGAGTGCAGGAATGACAGGTAGGAAGAAGTGAAACTGAAGTATACATTTGAAATGATGGAGCTTGATGACCAGCAGATGGCAGTTCCGGTAGGCGAGGGAGCCGATAAATTTCACGGCATACTGAAACTCAACGAAAGTGCGGCGGCAATCTTCGGACTCCTGAAGGAAGACACGACCGAAGAGGCGATTGTTGCGAAGCTCCTTGAGACCTATGATACCGAAGAGGACGAGTTAAAGAAATACGTCCATGAATACATAGAAGAACTGAAAGGTGCAGGGTTTGTAGAATAATGCAGACGATTAAGAAAGCCCGTTCCGGGGTTGAGAAAGCCTGGGGCAGACAGAAAATGAAGGATACGCGGTACCGACTGCTCCGCTATACCCTCAGCGAAGAGTATGGGGACGGACTCCTCCTTCAAAATGCCATGACAGGAGAGCTTCTGAAGCTCGACGAAAAGGAAAAAAATTTCATAAACACCTTGCCACGGACAGTTCCGGAAGAGTATAATGCCCTGATAGAGAAGCACTTTCTGGTCCCTATGGAATATGACGAACAGAAAGCGGTCGCACAGCTTCGCCGGATCCTGACAGCTCTGAACAGGAGCAGGGATATCACAGGCTACACGATTCTGCCGACTACACACTGTAATGCGAGATGCTTCTACTGTTATGAATGCGATTATGAGCATGTACATATGACAGAGGAGCGTGCGCATGAGGTCGTTCAGTATATGACAGACCACAGTAACGGGAAGAAACTCTCGATCGGCTGGTTCGGCGGTGAACCGCTGGTGGGAGTCCGGATCATTTCCCAGATTTCCCGTGAGCTCACGGAGAGGGGAGTGGAGTTCACTTCCTCCATGATCAGCAACGGGGCACTTTTTAATGAGAAGCTGGTAAAGGAGGCCGTTGACCTGTGGAAACTTCAGAGCGTACAGATCACCATCGACGGGACGGAGGACATCTACAACAGAGTCAAGGACTATGTCAGCATGAAGGGAAGCCCCTACAGGACGGTACTCAGGAATATCCGTCTGCTCTCAGAGGCAGGGATCCGCGTATCCATCCGGATCAATCTGGGCTTTCACAATGAAGCGGATACCAGGTTACTGATCAGTGAACTGAGTGAACGCTTCGCAGACTGTGAGAATGTGACCATGTACGTCCACGAACTCTTTGAAGGCGAGGGAACAGACCCGCATCTCTATACAGAAGAAGAGAAAGAACATCTCAGGAATCTGGTGACGGAATTTAACGATTACGCGGCAGAGCATGGGAAATACCTGAAGAAGCATGCACTCCCGTCCCTGACAACCACACACTGTATGGCTGACAACGACAGTGCCGTGATCATCCAGCCGGGTGGTGAGCTGACCAAATGTGAGCACAGTGCGGCGGTCGAGAACTTCGGAAGTATTTACTCCGGGGAATGGGATCAGGAGAACCTGCGGGAATGGAAGCAGCATGCCATACTGAAAGAGTGTGAGAGCTGTCCTCTGTATCCATCCTGCATCTATCCGGCAAAATGTCCGAGCACGGGTGAATGCCGCGCAGGAATGAAACGGAAGAAGCTGGAAGAAGTGAGGGAGTCGATGCTGTATGCGATTGAGCATATGGAATTGAAGAAACAAGAGAAGTAAGCAGTAAGAGAAAAGAAAGATGAGAGAGGTGATAATCATGCAGGAAAAAAAGAAATTTGAGAAGCCGGAAATGGAGAAAGTGACATTTGAGGCTGAGGATGTGATTGTGACGAGTGGTGGAGGATGTTCTGGACAGTGTGGAGCGGTTTGCATTCCCAACTGTCAATTGGTCTATTAGAACAAATAAATGTAAATCTGTTTTTATAGAGAACATCTTTATAAAGGTGCTATCAGAAAATCACTCTGACGAAACAGGTTGTCTGTTCTCATCCGTTATGAGCTACGATCGAGGTTAAAAAGTTTTATGTAAAATCAGAATTTACTTATTTATAGAGCCTAAGAAAGTATTATATGAGATTTATGGAGGTGACTAAGATGGATATAGCGAAAAAATTTGAAAAGCCGATGATGGAAATAATTTTATTAAGTACAGAAGATGTTATTGTTACAAGTGGTTCAGGTTGTGAAGGCACAGATTGTGTTTTGGTGTGTTCTCAGGAGTGTAGGAGTGTAACTCAATGAGAAAGTGTAAAAAATAATTCCGAAAAAACAGTACAAGACGGAGAAGGGCAGTATAGAAGCGGTCAATATCTGTGCAGACATGGTGGCTAGTACAATGAAATTAGGCATCTGCTACATTGATGCAGGATTGTTCGAGGATTAACTTGTCATCACACTGATAATAATAGTTTTCAAAAAAGATATGTATATAAGTTCTTCGGAGAAGCTATACAAAATTTTGTTGACTTTCAGTCTTCTTCTGTTTTACAGGGAATTTTGGTATAAAAATGCTGGAATTGTAAGATATGCAATCTGAAATCTTGCCACAGGAGACAAGTCTTAATGGATGGTTCATGGTTCATAACGGCAGAAATTATGAAAAGTTACAAATTTTTATAGATTATGTTTAGCCTTATCTGGAGTCAGATTCGTATAAAGAAATGAAAGCAGTAAAGAAGAATAATCATTCAGGAGGTAAGAGAAATGGCTGAAAAGAAAGTGGAATTAAAAGAGGAAATGTTAGGAGAAATAACAGGAGGTCTTTCTTATGATAATATAAACAAAATAGTTCATGCAAATGGAAATCGCTCGGTCGTGTATCCTTACAATGAAGAGGACTTTCCGGCCATTGATGCTTATGTTAGAGCTAATTATGCGAAATATTCATATGCTGAGAGAGATCAGAAACTTATAGAGGGACTTCTTGAAGCAGGTTTGATTCGTCGCAGCTGATACATAAAATAGTATGAAGCTGAGGGCAGATTTCAGTACCAGTAGTGTAGCAATGTTGGACAAACTGGGGCTAGTTCCAAATATCAGCAGTGCGGTAGCACTGAATGAGATTGAAGTTAGCCCCCAAAAGAAAAATAAAAGCAATTGTTCAGAGTCAATGGCATTTGCTTGAGTTTAGAGATTGAGGTTTTTTGAATGAATATGCTTAAAAACTCATTGCAAATGGTCTTTGGTGATGGAAATGACTTAGTGTTTCGGAAGTTTAACATTTTATTTTATACTAAAATACTTTGTATAACAGTAGATTGCTGAATCATTACAAACAAAGAAGCGAAATTGCTATAAACGTTGTTAACATCCCCTGCCGGGACAGAGCAATACCAGATACCCGGTCAGAAATCAGAAGCAGCAGAAGCTTCAGGAACCCCATCCCGAATTTAACCGAATCAAGGAAGTCCCCCTGCTTCAATTGCGAAAAGCAATAAGCAGTGGGTGGAGACTTGCTTGTATCAGGAGTGGCACAAGCCACTCCTGATACAACTGCGAAGCAGATGATTTTATCCGCCTGACAATAACACAGGGAGACACCCGGAATTAAATCCGGATGCCTCCCTTTTCAGTTACAGTTTTTTTGATCTGCTCTGTTTCCTGTGTTGGTTTGAATTGCTGTGTTACGGTTTCTGTTTTTTTTCCTGTTTTTTGTCTTCTTGACCTCTGTTTTTTGTTTTCTGTTTCCCTGTCTGGCTAAAACCTTCAGGATTGACTGCAGAGTTACCTCGATTTCAGGGCCTCAAGCTCTGCACGCAGCCTCTGAACCTCATCCGCCAGGGAATCTGCGCGTGACTCAGCATTATCTGCGCGAAGTTTCTGCTCATTTGCGCGTGACTCGGCATCATCGGCCCGAAGCTTTTGTTCATTTGCCTGTGACTCGGCGGTTTCGGCTCTCAGTTCGGCATCATCCGCGCGCTGCTTTTCTCTTGCGGTGTTTCTGCGTTCAGCCTGTATGTCCATCTTTTCCATGTTCTCAAACAGAAATCCCATACTCTGACCTCCAATCCCATCCATGATCTCTTTGGCCTCATCATTGGGCACTCTCAGCTTCATCAGTAATGCCCACAGGATCTTCCGGTAGATCTCCCTGATCTCGTCGGGGGCGTTCCCATAGATGGAATCCACCACATCCTCTGAAACCTTCCGGAACTCCGCGAAATCCCCTGCGGACTGTATCTTGTTGATCAGCATGACTAACGACATTTCATCGTGCTTCGTGCTGAGTTCCTCATTTGTATATTGGTTCACACTCACTACCTGGTAAGTAAAATCCGGGATATATTGATCCACTTCATCCGAAAATTCGATCCGCTCCTTCAGGTGCATGTCCGCCGTCCATGCCCTGGCTCCCTCATAGTACACGATCGGGATGATGAGAGGATAGCGGAAACCTTTCGCTGCGGATATATACCTTTTTAACCGAATCAAGGAAGTCCCCTGCTTCAATTGCGAAAAGCAATGAGCAGTGGATGGGGACTTGCTTGTATCAGGAGTGGTACAAGCCACTCCTGATAAACTGCGGAGCAGTTATTCGGTGTAGAGCAAGTAGCGAAGCGGATGATTTTATCCGCTTGACCCATCAAAACCAAATAACAACCAAAATAGACAGCCCCATGTCTGTATATAGTGATAATTCCAGATTTCCTGTGGCAATGGAAATGTGGCCATGTTCAAGCCGAAAACACCTTGTGGGACAGCGGCATGTTATTCCGTGATGTTCCTGGGACGTAAAAGAGCTTCCAGGCAGGAATCTGTCTTATATAGGAAGAAATCTATAAATTTTGCATATTTTTCTATGATTTTCCGCACACTGAAACAGGAAAGACAGAAATTTATAGATTTTGGACAGAAAATTTTATGGGCATTATGTGAACTGAATGTTATGATAAATACACTTAAATATACAAAGTGAACAAAAAAGGAGGAAATAAGAAATGAAGAAAAGAATGTATAAGATTATGGCACTCGCCATGACAGCAGCTATGGTGGTACCTATGGCAGCACAGACAACTGCATTTGCAGCTGATGACAAAGAAATTACTTACTGGAACATTGCGGTAGAGAGCCCGGACAAAGATATTGTTACCGCAGCAGTAGATAAATTTAACAAAGAGACAGAGTCAGGCTACACAGTAAATCAGGTATCCATCCAGAACGATACATACAAGGAAAAACTTGTTATCGCTATGAGTTCCGGTGAATGCCCTGATATGTATTCAAGCTGGTCAGGCGGTCCAATGTATGAATATATTGATTCCGGATTTGCTCAGCCGATTGATGATCTCCTTGATCAGTCCGAAGTCAAAGACAAGCTTCTGGATGCAGCTATTGAACAGGGAAGCTACAACGGACATGTATATGCAATCCCATATCTGAACGTTTCACTGGCTGGTATCTTCTATAATAAAGAGATGTTTGAAAAATATGGTCTGGAAGAGCCGAAGACATTAGCAGATCTGGAAAATATCTGTGATACATTAAAAGAGAACGGAATTACACCATTTGCGCTTGCAAACGGTTCCAAGTGGACAGGATCCATGTACTTTATGTCTCTGGCAGCCCGTTACGGCGGACTGGAACCATTCCAGAATGCAGTTGCAGGAACAGGTTCCTTTACAGATGACTGCTTCATCAAAGCCGGTGAGAAGATCCAGGAATGGGTTAACAACGGATACTTCCCGGATGGTGTAAACTCTCTGAGTGAAGATGACGGACAGGCAAAACAGTTAATGTATCAGGAAACAGCAGGCATGCTTCTCTGCGGATCATGGTACACAGGAACATTCCAGTCTGACAGTGAAGAATTCTATCAGAAGATTGGCTGGTTCCCATTCCCGGCAATTGACGATTCTGATGCCGACTCCACGATTCAGATCGGTACTGTAGGTGACCAGTTTATTTCCTTCAACTGCGAAGGTGACAAACTTGCAGCAGCATTTGAGTGTGCAGCAGACCATTTATCAGATGAGGTTGCTGATATCACATATTCTAACAACAAGATCGTTCCTGTAAAAGATGCAGGCGACCATATTACAGACCCTGTTGTAAAAGAAATCTTTGATGCAGCCCAGGAAGCATCCTCTATCCAGCTGTGGTATGACCAGTATCTGCCAACATCTGTTGCATCTGCACATCTTGATGGATTACAGGAAGTATTTGGTCTGACAAAGACTCCACAGGAAGCACAGGAAGAAATGCAGGCAGCTATGGATGAATATTTAAGCACTAAATCTGATTCCAGCGCATCTGATGATACAGAAGAAGCAGATGATGCAGCAGAGGAAGATGCTGAGTAATATTTAAAGAAAAGCAGGCATTCATTCTGACCTGAGTAAGGTGAGAAAAGAAGGGTTCTGTACATATAAAAAAGTGCAGAATCCTTCTTATAAAAATATGTGAATATACAGAGCATGCTTGAAAAATCATTTCACTATCAGATCACATATCAGGAAATATATCAAAAAACCATCTCCGAAGAATATCTCTATACATATTCCGAAAGTATTTTTCAAACATACTCTGACACATGTTAGGTCAGATGATCAACATACAGAAAGTAATAAAAAGGGAGGCATTAAAATGAATGAAAAAGGGATATCTCTGGCTCAGTTAAGACAGAGAAAAACACGCCAGACAGCAGCACTGTTTCTGGCACCTGTAGTCATTTTGCTGATAGTATTTATCGCGTATCCGATCGTTGATACATTTATCACCAGTGGATATCAGTGGAACGGTATTTCCGCAGACAAAAAGATGATCGGACTTGCAAACTGGGCAAAGCTGATCAAAGATACAAAATTCTGGACAGCGTTTAAGAACAATGTTATCATCATGATCTTATCTATCGTTATCCAGATTCCATTAGGACTTGCAATGGCAACATTCCTTGACTTTGGCGGTAAGAAACTTAATATTTTCAAAGTTATCTGGTTTATTCCAATGCTTATGTCTTCTGTTGCGATCGGTTTCCTTTTTACATATGCACTTGCAACAAACGGAGGTATTGTCAGCACGATTTCTCACTGGTTCGGAGGCGGCAATATCGACCTTCTCGGTAATCCGAAATTAGCATTATTTACAGTTATCCTTATCATTGCATGGCAGTTTACACCATTCTATATGGTTTACTTTATGGCTGGTTACACAAATATTCCATATGATGTATTTGAAGCAGCCAGAATCGACGGTGCCACAAGAGGACAGTATTTCTGGAAAATCGCACTTCCGCTTCTTGTTCCGTCAATCAAGAGTGCGGCCATCCTTTCGATGGTTGGATCTCTGAAGTACTTCGACCTGATCTATGTTATGACAGGCGGCGGCCCTGGTACATCTACAGAGCTGATGGCAACCTATATGTACAAAGAATCATTCAAGAACTTTAACATGGGTTACGGTTCAGCCATTGCAGGCGGTATGTTTATCCTGATCACAATGGTATCTATGATCACAATGAAACTCATCAACGGAAAACAGGAGGATTAAGGAATGGACAGCTATAAGAAAAGTAGAAGAAAAAGCATCATAGCCTGGATCATTGCTTTTGTTCTTGCTATCGGTGCAGCAATTGTATCATTTATGCCTTTTATATTTATGGTACTGAACTCTTTTAAAGAGAAATTCGAGATGCTTACCAAGGGTGTATTCCAGCTTCCTGATAAACTGAACTGGTCAAACTATACGGAAGTACTTACAGGCGGGTTTGCAAACTACTTCAAAAACAGTGTGATCGTCCTGGCAATCTCCCTGATCCTGTTACTGTTTATCTCAGCATGTGCTTCTTACCCTCTGGCAAGATTTAAATTCAAAATGGCACAGCCGATTTATGCGATCATCGTAGCATGTATGTCAATTCCTGTACATATTACATTGATCCCTGTGTTCAAGATGTCAAAGTCAACAGGACTTTATGATACGATCTGGTCACTGATCGGACCTTACATTGCTTTCGCAGTTCCGATTTCTGTATTTATCCTGACCAGCTTTATGAAGGAGATTCCGAGAGAAATCGAAGAGTCTGCGGAAATCGATGGATGTGGAAAGATCCAGATGTTCTTTTCCATGATCCTGCCGCTTTCCAAACCTGGAATGGCAACACTTGCAATCTATAATGGTGTAAATATGTGGAATGAGTTTTCATTTGCAAATACACTGACACAGTCCGCAGAGAATCGTACATTGCCGCTGGCTATCTGGGAATTTCAGGGACAGTATTCCATGAACACACCAATGATCATGGCAGTTCTTACCCTGACACTTTTACCAATGGTTATCATGTTTATTGTCTTCCAGGATAAACTGGTAAAAGGTATGACAGCAGGCGCTGTAAAGGGCTGATTCTTTCCACGGAAACTGTTGTATCCATTTATCGTTGAACATGGTATGATATCAGGGGGCAAAAAATTTTGCCCCCTGCTCATGTATACGGGCATATGTGAAATTATGTAACTGTAGAGCTAATGGACAGTTATGAAATTATTATATGACAGCGGGGAATAACAACATGAAAAAATGGAAAGAAAAATTCAGCCACTGGAAATTTGATAAAAAGATACGCTTACTTGTAACTGTCAGCATTCTTCTTGTTGCACTGACAGTTGCCGGTGTTTCTCTGTCTTTTTCTGTGGCAGCTATGAAAAACCAGTCAGTAGAGCTTCTGCAGATGCAGAATAATACGGTTGCGGAATCCTTTCAGGGATCAATGGATTCATACAAAGAAATCGTACTGGGAACAATTATGGATGATTCTGTGCAGAATTATTACAGACAGACACAGCACAACAGCCTGAAAGCAACAGATATCAATGCAATCTATAACAAGCTTGAAAATCTGAATAATATGTATGAGGATCTGAATTTTGCAGCTATTGTAAGCAAAGACTATGAAAGCTATTACTACAGGGGAAAAGGTACACTGTCCGTAACGCAGTTTGAGGAGGTGTATCCTCTGGCATATGAGAGAAGTAAATATGCGCAGAAAGGGACTCTGAAGGTATCTTACAATAATGATTATTATAAAGGCAGCAGATATACATTGAGTCTGTATTATCCGCTTTATGATTCAGGCAAAGTCTCTGAAGCGGGAGGACTTCTGTGTATGAATTTTGACGATCCGGCAGTACAGAGAATGCTGGCTGTTGGCGATTCCTCTGCGGAAACAAGAGTGGTTGATACGGAAGGAATGATATTACTTTCCAGAGAGAAAGAAGAAACAGGACGTTATGTAAATTATATAGATAACATGGAAAAAGGAATACAGACATTTACCCAAAATGGGAATATGTATGTATGCCAGAAGATTAAAGGCTGGAATTATTACGTTGTCAGTTCCATATCTACGTATAAGCTGATAGAGACCGGTGTTCAGACGATGATAGTTGTGGGTCTGCTGCTGATTGTTTTTCTGCTACTCATAAGCTTTATCATAAAAGTTCTGATCCGGAAGATGTATCAGCCGTTAGATAAAGTAATATCCAAGATGGATCATGTTGCAACAGGTTCTCTGAGAACCCGGATCAATGTGGACAATATGGGAGAAGACTTCGTCGAGCTTGCAGTGGGCTTTAACTCCATGATGGATGAAATCGAAGTACTGATGGAACAGGTGAAGCTGGAACAGCATCAGCTGGAGCAGATCCGTTTTAATGCCCTTCAGTCACAGATCCAGCCGCACTTTCTCTATAATACACTGGAATGTATCCACTGGCAGGCCATTGCTGATGGAAATAAGGAAATTTCCACAATGGTCAAAGCACTGGCGAAATATTACAGGATTTGTCTCAGTAATGGACATGATGTGATTACGATCAGGGAAGAAGTGGAACATATCAGAAATTATATGATCATCCAGAATATGCGTTATGACAATATTATCGGAAGCGAAATAGTTGTGGAATCTCAGGTGGAAGAAAGCCTGATACCGAAGCTGACCCTGCAGCCTCTGGTGGAAAATTCCATTTATCATGGAATGAAAGTAAAAGAGGGAAAAACAGGTACGCTTTTTCTTACAGCATATAAAAATGAAGATGAGGTTATCATAAAGGTATCAGATACAGGCACAGGAATGAGCCAGGAACAGATAGATGAAATGAATGAACAGCTTTCCAGATACGAAGATTCCTTCGGATACGGAGTGCGAAATGTAAACAAGAGGATTGAACTTCTTTTTGGTGAAGGATATGGCATTCATTATCAGAAAAATGATCTGGGAGGTGTTACTGTCATGATCCGTCTGCCATATCAGACAGAAATTAAAAAGAATACAGCGGGAGGCGAGTGGACGTGTGTATAGAGCACTGATTGTTGATGACGAAAAAATGATACGCATGGGTATGAAAAATGCCATAGACTGGGAGAAACTGGGAATAGATGAGGTATTTACCGCAGCGTCAGGAAACGAGGCTTTGAAAATCCTCAAAGAAGAAGGTCCTGAAATTATGGTTACAGATATCCAGATGACAGAAATGACAGGGCTGGAGCTGATCAGGTCGGCCAGAGAGCTGGTGCCTGAGCTGCGTGTGATCGTACTGACAGGTTTTGACAATTTTGAGTACGCAAGAGAAAGTCTGAGGCTTCAGGTGCAGGACTTCTTTCTGAAGCCTATTGACGAGGATGACCTTTCCAATGCCATAGAAAAGCAGGTAAAAGAACTGAAAAAGCAGGAGGATGAAGAGAAAAATCAGGCGAGAATGTGGCGCTCTCAGGGTTCTGTAGTGCAGATGAGACTGGAGCAGTGCATGAGAAATCTGGTGCATGCAAAAGCGGACAAAGAGATGCAGCTGTATATTCTGCAAAAGGATTTTCAGTTTAATGTCAGGCAGAAAATGAGTCTGCTCCTTCTGGATCAGGGAATGTACGCAGACCAGCATAATGACGGGAAATTCCGTGCAATGTCTGTTAAGAATGTCTGTATGAGTATGGTAGATTCTCAGGACAGAGGGATCACCTTCACAGATGATGACGGTACGATCGCAATCGTCTGCTTTGAAAAAAATGATGATGACAGTGTTCTGGAACAGATTGAAGAATTGTCGGATGTGCTGAAGGATGAGTTTGAATATAAGCCAAAGATTACTGTGGGAGGTACAGTAGAAGGCTTTGAGAACCTGACAAT
>CAVCYJ010000018.1:0-25200 GCA_963605995.1 Holdemanella biformis
AGTTAAAAGCTGAAGTACCGGCATTCAACACAGGTGATACTGTAAGAGTACACGCGCTGATCAAAGAAGGTAACCGTGAACGTATCCAGATTTTCGAAGGAACAGTTCTCAAGAAACAGGGCGGAAGCAACAGAGCTACTTTTACTGTAAGAAAGAGCTCTAACGGAGTAGGCGTTGAAAAAACATGGCCGCTTCATTCCCCACATGTAGTTAAAGTAGAAGTTATCCGTCGTGGTAAAGTACGCCGTGCAAAACTGAACTACTTAAGAGACCGCGTAGGTAAAGCTGCCAAAGTTAAAGAACTTGTTAAATAATTTCATGGATTGCAGAAGAAGGGACAATAACTTGTGTATTGTCCCTCTTTTTCCATCTGTCAGGAGATTTGAATGAATATAAAAAAACTGAAGGAAAGCCAGGCACTGCAGGAAACGAAGGAGAGACTGGAAGAAAAACTGGAGGATCAGAAAATCCGCAGCATTCTAAACTGGATCTTTCAGATCAGTGTGACACTGATATTTGGTGTACTGGCGGGAATTTTTCTGTTTCAGTCAGTAACAGTGCAGGAAAGCGCAATGGAGCCTACCTTGCAGGTAGGAGAGAAATTCTTTGTAAATCGTGCGGTCTATAAGATGTCTTCACCGAAACGTGATGATATTATCGTATATAAAACCAGTGGAAGTGATGATGCGGCCTTACATATTGGCCGGGTAATCGGTCTGCCGGGTGAGACGGTACAGATATCCAATGGGACGATCCTGATTAATGGAGAGATTTACAATGAAGCCCATGATTTTCCCGCGATCAGTAATGCAGGAGTGGCTGCAGATGGAATATCGCTGGAAAGCGGTGAGTATTTTATACTGGGTGATAACAGAAATAACAGTGAAGACAGCCGTTACAGTGATATCGGAAATATCAGTAAGAAATATATTGTGGGAAAGGTATGGTTTGTCATTTCTCCAAAAGAAAAATTCGGATTTTTGAAAGGTTAGGTAAATATGAACGTACAATGGTATCCTGGTCACATGACCAAAGCGAAACGGCAGATGCAGGAAGACATCAAACTGATCGATCTGATCATTGAGCTTGTAGATGCCCGCGTCCCTCTTTCCAGCAGAAACCCGGACATAGATGACCTGGGTAAAAATAAATCCAGGCTGATCCTTTTGAATAAGTCAGATCTGGCAGATGAACGTCAGAATGAATCCTGGAAAGCTTATTTTCAGACAAAGGGTTTCTATGTTGTGAAAGTAGATTCCAGAAATGGATCCGGAATGAAAATGATCAATAATGTTATTCAGGAGGCATGCAAAGAAAAAATTGAGCGTGACAGACGCCGTGGTATCAAAAACCGCCCGATCCGCGCTATGGTTGTGGGTATTCCAAATGTTGGAAAATCCACATTTATTAATACTTTTGCAGGCCGCGCCTGTGCCAAAACAGGAAACAAGCCCGGCGTTACAAAGGGAAAACAGTGGATACGTCTGAATAAAAGTGTTGAATTGCTTGACACGCCGGGTATACTCTGGCCCAAATTTGAGGATCAGCAGGTCGGACTTCGACTGGCCTGTGTCGGTTCGATCAAAGATGATATCCTGAATATGGAAGAACTGTCTCTCTGGCTTATCGATTATCTGCGCGAAAATTACAGAGGTCTCCTGTCGGAAAGATATCAGATCACAGAAGAAGGAAGTGCAGTAGAGGTTCTGGAACAGGTGGCCAGGGCAAGAGGATGTCTGAAGAGACAGGAAGAACTGGATTATGCAAAGGCATCCCTGATATTGTTTGATGATTTTCGCAGCGGTAAGCTGGGACGGATTACACTGGAGCGGGCACCATTATGAAAACAATAGCTGAGATCAAAGCCGAGTTTGCTGCCACAGATATGGACGGCTATCCGGTTTTATATGAAAAATATGAAAGCGATGTCAGAAGCGGGGTTCAGAAGCTGATCGCACAGTGCCGCAGAAAAGAAGCTGCACTGGAAGCTGAGAAACAGCGTACGGAAAAGATGAAGGAATATGAGCATAAATATGAACATCTGGGATATTTATGCGGAATTGATGAAGTGGGGAGAGGACCACTGGCCGGTCCGGTGGTTGCATGTGCGGTTATTCTTCCGGAAGACTGTCAGATTCTCTATCTGAATGATTCCAAGAAACTGAGTGCTGCCAGGAGAGAAGAGCTGTATGATATGATCATGAGAGAAGCAGTGTCCGTGGGGATCGGTATGCGTGGACCGGAGCGTATTGATGAAATTAATATCCTTCAAGCTACCTACGAAGCAATGCGGGAAGCTGTAAGCAAACTGCAGGTTGTACCGCAGGTCCTGCTCAATGATGCGGTTACGATTCCGCAGATTACGATTCCACAGGTTCCGATCATCAAAGGCGATGCGAAAAGTATTTCCATTGCTGCTGCAAGCATAGTCGCGAAGGTAACGAGAGACAGAATGATGGAGGAATATGATAAGGTATATCCCGGATATGGATTTGCTTCGAACAAGGGATACGGTGCGCAGGCACATATTGAAGCACTGAAGAGATACGGTGCAACTCCGATCCACAGAAAAACCTTTATCACACATTTTGCAGATTGATGAAAAGATACTGACAGGACACGATTACCCGAAATACAAAAGATACCTACATATAAGAAAGAAATGGATGGAAGTAATTGCGGGCTAATGCCAGAACGAAAGGAAATATCTACGAAAGAAAAGCGGCTGACTATCTGAAACAGCAGGGACTGGTGATTTTAAGATATAATTATCGCTGCAGATCCGGAGAAATTGACCTGATTGCCAGAGATGGAGAATATCTTGTTTTTATTGAGGTAAAATATCGGAACAGTGACAGCTCCGGTTATGCGGTTGAGGCGGTAAATCCGTCAAAACAAAGAGTGATATGTAAAGTGGCTGCGTATTTTCTGACAGTGGAATACCATTGTGCAGATGTCCTGTGCCGTTTTGATGTGGTAGGGATTGACGGAAATAAGATACACTGGATAAAGAATGCATTTGAGGGCAGATGAGAAGGAAAAGAAGATGATGGAAATAAAATGGAACAGCGGACAGCTCCCGGAAATGAATGTGAGACATCATAAAGGAATTACATTTCTGACATATCCTGAGTTTGAAGCTATGGACTGGCTCCTGCACGGATTCAGTACCCGGCTGGGTGGTGTGAGCCGGGGGATTTACAGTTCAATGAACCTGAGCTTCACAAGGGGAGATGAGGATTCCTGCGTAAGGGAAAACTATAACAGGATTGCAGAAGCCATAGGATTTCGGGTGGAAAACATCGTCACCTCTGATCAGACGCATACCAGTAATGTACGAAAAGTAACAGAAGAGGACCGCGGAAAAGGAATTACAGCTTTGCGGGACTATACAGATGTAGACGGGATGATCACAGATGTTCCGGGACTGGTGCTTGCAACTTTTTATGCGGACTGTGTGCCGCTTTATTTTGCAGACCCGGTACATCGTGCCATCGGACTGTCACATTCCGGCTGGAGAGGTACAGTGCAGAAGATCGGTGCAGTTACAGTGAGAAGAATGACAGAGGAATATGGAACTGATCCGAAGGATATAAAAGCGGCGATCGGTCCGTCCATCTGTCAGAACTGTTATGAAGTAAGCAGTGATGTGATTGAAGAGTTTAAGAATGCTTTTGATCGAAAATACCGGGAAAAACTGTTTTATGAGAAGAAAAGCGGAAAATATCAGTTAAATCTCTGGGAAGCAAACAGGATTATACTCACGGAAGCGGGAGTTTTGCAGGAAAACATAGCTATGCCGAATATCTGTACCTGCTGTAATCCGGAATTCCTTTTTTCACACAGGGCATCCCATGGGAAACGCGGAAATCTGGGTGCTTTTCTGGGAATCAGGGAATAAAGGCATCTTACGATGTCTTCAGAGTAAAAAAGAAGAAGTTCTCCTGAGTATGGGGGACTTCTTCTTTTTCTATACGGGATTTCCGGGATAAGCTATCTGGAATTAACCTTTTCCATCAGACTCATGATCTTCTCGTTGCTTGAACGGACTTTCTCAACAGAGACATCATGATTAATGATATCCATGATACTTGCAAGATATTTACTCATATTGGCCTCCACATAGTATGGACGTGTGAGAAGCTCCGGAACACGATAATTCAGATTTGTCGTGATCACTCTGTCCATCCAGCCTTTTTCATAATATTCATCAAACTTATCCAGACCGTCTGTGAACAGACCGTAAGTTGTACATACAAATACCCGCTTTGCATGGCGTTCTTTTAACTGTTTGGCGACATCCAGCATACTTCCACCGGAGGAAATCATGTCATCAATAACGACTACATCCTTGCCCTCTACAGAATCACCGAGGAATTCATGGGCAACGATCGGATTCTTTCCGTTTACGATAGTGGAATAATCACGACGTTTGTAGAACATTCCCATATCTACTCCGAGGATATTGGAAAAATAAACAGCTCTGGACATAGCTCCCTCGTCCGGGCTGATGATCATCAGATGATCATTGTCAACTCGAAGATCCGGTACACTTTTGATCAGAGCCTTTAAGAACTGATAAGTTGGGAAAAAGTTATCAAAACCGTTCAGAGGGATAGAATTCTGAACTCGCGGATCATGGGCATCGAAGGTAATGATATTGGAAACACCCATATCACTTAATTCTTTCAGCGCCAGTGCACAGTCAAGAGATTCTCTTTTTGTACGTCTGTGCTGGCGGCCTTCATAAAGAAAAGGCATGATGACATTGATACGATGTGCTTTACCTGTTGCGGCAGAAATGATTCTCTTAAGATCCTGAAAATGATTGTCGGGGGACATGTGGTTTTCGTGTCCGCATACAGTATAGGTTTCACTGTAGTTTGTCACATCAACCATAATATAGAGATCCGTACCACGAACTGATTCTTTGATATAGCCCTTTCCCTCGCCTGTTCCAAAACGCGGGCACTCGCATTCTACAAGAAAGGATTCCTCACTGTAACCCTGCGGAATAACACTGAGCTGTTTGCGTGCAACCAGTTCTTTACGGAATTTAACCAGTTTTCTGTCAACCTCATCTGCAAGTTCTCTGCACCCAAGGGCTGCGATACGGATAGGCGCAACCGGCATGGATTTTTCCAACAATTCTATGTTTGGCATAATACTCCTCCTAAGTGATTTTATACTCAAAAAATAGATTTCAATATCATTTATAACATTTGCCCCAAACCCCGTCAAGTTTTTTTCACAAAAATATCTCCCATATGTTCACAAAACCTACATAAATCTTTGTTATAGTACCCGTATGGGAAATACAGCGAGATGACCGATAAAAGGACATCTGAGAAAATGCTTCACATATAAAGCAGTACAAAAAAGTAAACGGAGGGGATAAAATGGATACATTAAAAATCCTGGTGGTAGATGATGAGAGCCGTATGAGGAAACTGGTAAAGGATTTTCTGACAAAGAAAAATTTTCAGGTGCTGGAGGCCGGTAACGGAGAAGAGGCTATGGATATTTTTTATGAAGAGAAAGATATCGCACTGATCATTCTGGATGTTATGATGCCGAAAATGGATGGCTGGGAAGTATGCCGTGAGATTCGTAAAAATTCAAAGGTTCCGATTATCATGCTGACAGCGAGAAGTGATGAGAGAGATGAGCTCCTTGGCTTCGAACTTGGAGTAGATGAATATATTTCCAAACCATTCAGCCCGAAGATCCTTGTTGCCAGAGTAGAAGCAATCCTTCGCCGTACAGGGCAGGCGAACCCTGAAGAGGTGCTCTCAGCAGGAGGAATCGTAATTGATAAGGCAGCACATCAGGCTACTGTTGACGGGACTCCTATGGAACTGAGCTTTAAGGAATTTGAACTTCTGACATACTTTCTGGAAAATGAGGGAATTGCACTTTCCAGGGAAAAGATCCTTAATTCTGTATGGAACTATGATTACTTTGGCGATGCCCGTACCATTGATACTCATGTCAAGAAGCTTCGAAGCAAAATGGGTGATAAAGGAGAATATATCAAGACTGTCTGGGGCATGGGATACAAATTTGAGGTAGATGAATGATCAGGAAGAAAAACACAGACGATGCCGGACAAAGTATGAAAGAAGCTTCGAAACAACCGGAGAAGGAAACCCGGAGAAAATTCCATAAAAAACGCGGTACAAAGGCAAAGAAGTTTCATTCTCTGAAAAAACAGATCTCCATACTTTTCATCGGCCTGCTGCTGCTCTCTATTTTCAGCATCACTCTGATCAACGGGCTGTTTCTGGAAAAATATTATGTATCCAGGAAGGTTGAAGTGCTGGAAGAGGCGAAGGAGGTTCTTTCTCAGATGGATCTGGATGATATTCTGAAATATGATACGGATTCGGATGATGAATCAGATGAAACAGCGGAAGAAATCCCGGATGAGATCGAACGGAGCAGCTCCAGGAACAATCTGACATGGATCATTGTGAATGAGGAGAACAGCGGGTATTATTACTGGGGTGAGTATAACATGTCAAAGATGCTTCGCAGCAAACTCTTTGGATACATGAATGACCTGGATCAGGATATGGAGCACAGTCATGTTATCAGAACAACAGATACATGTACGATATGGCAGGTTCATGACCGTTTTGCAGGTATGGAATATGTGGAATGCTGGGGACAGTTTGATAATGGTTATTATTTTCTGATACGTTCTCCTCTCGAAAGCATCAAGGAGAGTGCGTCTATTTCCAACAACTTTTATTTTGCTGTGGGTGCGGTCATTGTCATACTGAGCGGACTGGTGATTTTGGTTGTGACCAGTCGCATTACGCGTCCGATCAGTGAACTGACAAAGCTTTCCGAAAGAATGTCTGATCTTGACTTTGATGCCAGATATCAGAGCCGGGCAGGAAATGAAATTGATGTACTGGGTGATAATTTTAATAAGATGTCCAGGAAACTGGAAAGTACGATCTCTGAGCTGAAATCAGCCAATAATAAGCTGCAGAAGGATATCGAAGACAAGATCAAGATTGATGAAATGCGAAAAGAATTTCTGGATAATGTATCTCACGAGTTAAAAACACCGATCGCGCTGATCCAGGGTTATGCCGAGGGACTGAATGAAAACATCTCCGATGATCCGGAAAGCAGGGCATTTTACTGTGAGGTCATTATGGATGAAGCATCTAAGATGAATAAGCTGGTTAAGAATCTGCTCACTCTTAATCAGCTGGAATCGGGGAATGATGCACCGGTAATGGAACGGTTTGATATCGTTTCTCTCATCAGGGGAGTGCTTGGTTCCATGCATATAATCATCGAACAGAAAGAGGCAGATGTAATTTTTGAAGAAACAGAGCCTGTATATGTCTGGGCAGATGAATTTAAGATTGAAGAGGTTGTGACGAACTATACAAGTAATGCTCTGAATCACCTGGATGGAGAACGCAAGGTGGAAATTAAAGTACTGCGTGAAAGCGACTGTGTGAAGATAACGGTATTTAATACGGGAACTCCGATTCCTGAGGAGGATCTGCCGAATCTCTGGAATAAATTCTATAAAGTAGATAAAGCACGTACCAGAGAATATGGTGGAAGCGGTATCGGTCTTTCTATTGTTAAGGCAATCGTGGAAGGCATGAATCAGAAATATGGAGTGCATAATTATGATAATGGCGTAGAATTCTGGTTCACGCTGGATTGCCGACAGTAACCGGATAGCAATAAAAACAGGCAGAAGCAAAGAAAGCACTTTGCAACTGTCTGTTTTTGGGTTATACTGTACTAATGAGGAAAACAGATAATGACATCAGGAGGAAAACATGATAGCAATAATCGACTATGATGCCGGAAATATTAAAAGCGTGGAAAAAGCGCTTCATTATCTTGGGGAGGAAACGGCAGTATCCCGTGATCCGCAGACCCTTTTAAATGCAGATAAAGTAATCCTGCCGGGAGTGGGCAGCTTCGGACAGGCAATGGAGAATCTTCATACATATGGGCTTGTACCTGTGATCCGTGAAATTGCAGAGAAAAAGACACCGTTTTTGGGTATCTGTCTTGGACTTCAGCTCCTGTTTGAGAGCAGTGAGGAAACACCGGGAGTGGAGGGACTTGGCATTTTAAAAGGAAAGATTGTTAAGATCCCACCGGCAGAGGGACTTAAGATCCCCCATATGGGATGGAATTCCCTGCATCTTCAGAATAATGGCAGACTGTTTCAGGGTATCCCGGAACAGACGTATGTATATTTCGTTCATTCCTACTATCTGCAGGCAGAAGACCCTGAGATCGTTAAGACTACGACGGATTACAGTACCTGCATTCATGCGTCTGTGGAGAAGGATAATGTATTTGCGTGCCAGTTCCATCCGGAAAAGAGCAGTAAATGGGGTCTGAAGATCCTTCAGAATTTTGCCGCCATTGGACAGGATGAAAAGGAGGGAAGATAAATGTTCACAAAGAGAATTATTCCCTGCCTGGATGTAAATAATGGCCGGGTGGTAAAGGGTGTAAATTTTGTTCAGCTCCGTGATGCCGGTGATCCGGTGGAGATTGCGAAAGCCTATGACGCAGCAGGAGCAGATGAACTGGTGTTTCTTGACATTACTGCCTCCTGTGAGCAGCGGGATACGGTAGTTGATATGGTCAGACGTGTTGCTGCCAATGTATTTATTCCGTTCACAGTAGGTGGTGGGATCCGTACGGTAGATGATTTCAAGAAACTGCTCAGAGAAGGTGCTGATAAGATTTCTGTAAATTCTGCGGCGATTGACAGACCGGAGCTTATCAGTGAGGCGGCAGATAAATTTGGAAGCCAGTGTGTGGTAGTTGCCATTGATGCCAAGAGAAGAGAGGATGGCGGATGGAATATCTACAAGCACGGCGGAAGGCTGGATACCGGACTTGATGCCATAGAGTGGGCAAAGAAAGCAGAAGCCCTTGGCGCAGGCGAGATCCTTCTTACCAGTATGGACTGTGACGGAACAAAAGCAGGCTATGACCTGGCTCTTACCAGAGCAATCGCAGATGCAGTATCCGTTCCTGTGATCGCATCAGGCGGTGCAGGTACCCTGGAGCATTTTTACGATGCACTTACAGAGGGAGGTGCAGATGCGGCTCTGGCAGCGTCTCTGTTCCATTATAAAGAACTGGAGATTTCACAGGTTAAGGATTATCTGGCAGGCAGGGGAATTTCCGTGAGAAAATAAAAGAGAGGTAAGTAACAGTTATGTCAGCTATCACAGGTGACTGGCTGGAGGCACTGAAGGGTGAATTTCACCAGCCATATTATGCAAAGCTTTATAAGACAATAATGTCAGAATATCAGACGAGAAAGATTTTTCCGCCGCCGGATGATTTATTTAATGCGTTTCATTTTACTCCTCTTCATGAGGTAAAAGTCGTCATTCTGGGGCAGGATCCATATCACAATGACGGACAGGCTCATGGTCTGTGCTTTTCTGTAAAGAGAGGGGTAGAGACTCCGCCGTCACTGGTAAACATTTATCAGGAGCTTCATGATGACTGCGGGTGTTATATTCCGAATAACGGTTATCTGGAAAAATGGGCAAAGCAGGGAGTACTGCTGTTGAATACAGTTCTGACGGTACGTGCCCACCAGGCAAATTCCCACAGGGGAATCGGCTGGGAACAGTTTACAGACGCTGCGATACAGATTCTGAATGAGCAGGACAGACCGATCGTATTTCTGCTCTGGGGGCGTCCGGCACAGATGAAGAAATCCATGCTGAATAATCCGAAGCATCTGATCCTGGAAGCACCTCATCCGAGTCCGCTGTCTGCCTACAGAGGTTTCTTCGGATGCAGGCATTTCAGTAAAACAAACGAGTTTCTGGTTTCCAATGGTCTGGAACCGATTGACTGGCAGATAGAAAATATATAAGAAAAGAGGTAATGTGTAGTCAGATAAAAGACTCACAGCAATAACATGAATCAGAAAAACAATTTGGTAAAAAATGCATCCTTTCTGATGATTGCAGCTATGGTTTCCAAGATAATCGGACTTTTGTATAAGAGCCCGCTTTCCAACATTATCGGAAGTCTCGGAATGGGATATACAAGCCTTGCACAGAATGCCTATATGATTCTTCTGATGATCGCATCCTTCAGTATCCCGCAGGCGGTATCAAAGCTGATTTCCGAGCGTATTGCGCTGAAGGATTACAGAAATGCGCATAAATTCTTCAGGGGTGCCATGATGTATGCGATGGCAGTTGGCGGTGCGGTAGCGTTATTCTGTCTCTTTGGAGCCGGACTTATCATCCCGAAGAATCAGAAAGATGCGATCCTTGCACTTCAGATTCTTGCGCCGACAATCTTTCTGTCCGGTATCCTGGGTGTATTCAGAGGATACTTTCAGGCATACAGAAATATGATGCCGACATCTATTTCTCAGATTCTGGAGCAGGTGTTTAATGCGGCAGTCAGTCTGCTGGCAGCATGGGGATTTATCAATTCTTTTGCGGATGGCACGGAGAACAGCGTTGCAAAATGGGGAGCGGCAGGTTCTACAGTAGGAACCGGAGCCGGTGTGATTGCGGCACTGATATTTATGCTTCTTGTTTACGGGGTGAACCGTGGAAAAATCATGCATCGTGTAAACAGAGATCACACGCATCAGGAAGAGTCCTACAGAGAGATTTTTCGTGTGATTGTACTTGTAGTTTCACCGATTATCCTCAGTGCATTTGTATATAATGTCAATGCCTATATTAACGGATATCTTTTCTCTGATATTCTTGGTAAAAGAGGTGGCGATGCCACACAGATCGGTATTCTTTATGCGGAGTATGCGACCTACTTTATGACAATTATCAATATTCCGCTGACATTATCCAGCACAGCACCGACTTCTATGATCCCGGAGGTATCTGCATTGTATGCAACGGGAGATATCGAGGCAACCCGGGCATGTATTGACCAGACTGTACAGCTTTCTATGGTAGTTTCCGCGCCATGCGCAATGGGACTTGCAGTGCTGGCGCAGCCGATCGTATTCCTGCTTTATGGGAATTCTACAGGACTTGCAGCCAATCTGCTGATCCTTGGTGCGTTTTCTATTCTGCTGAATGGAATGTCAAATATTTCCAATGGCGTGCTGCAGGCGATCGGACAGCAGAAGATTCCTGTGATTACTGCGGCAATTGCACTGATCGTGGATATTATCGTAGTTGTGGTATTGCTGTTTACCACCAACCTTGGTGTATATGCACTGCTGATCGCAATGGTGATCTATTCTGTTGTTGTATGTGTGCTGAACGATCTGGCGATGAAGAAATATCTGCAGTATAAAAATCCGTGGAAAAAAGGTTATCTGTATCCAATCCTTGCTTCTGTTCCCATGGGGATTGTAGCAGGATGTATCTGCTATGGATTGAATATTTTTGTAAAATCCAATTTTATCTGTCTGATCGTTTCTATTCCGGTTGCGGCGGTTGTCTATCTGTTTGCTTATCTGGTTATCAGTAAACCGTCAGAAGCAGAACTGAGAAGGATCCCGGGTGGAGGCTATCTTGTAAGAATAGCGGAGAAGCTTCCGTTCTGGCAGAATGTGTGAAGCAGGCAATTGGGATATAAATCAATAAATCAAATAACAAAGTAAAAAAAGAACCATATCTGCAGTGACTGAGCATCTGCTGGATATGGTTCTTTTGATATATACAAATGTTTCGGTTATCTTTTTAAGCGTCTTTTTCCTGCGCTTTCTTCAGATTCTTCTGGGCAGTGGAGAGCATCAGCTTGATTCGGTTCAGCTGGTTGACTTCGCTTGCACCCGGGTCATAGTCGATGGCTACGATGTTGGCTGTCGGATATTCACGGCGGATTTCCTTGATAACACCCTTGCCTACAATATGATTCGGCAGACATCCAAATGGCTGGATACAAACAATATTCGGAACATCTCCATGGATCAGTTCCATCATTTCGCCTGTCAGGAACCATCCTTCACCTGTCTGGTTTCCGGCAGAAACGATTGGAGATGCCATTTTTGCAAGATCTCTGATATCAGCGGGCGGGGTGAAATGACGGCTCTTTGCAAGAGCCTCACTTGCCGGTTTCCTTACCCATTCGATTGCCCTGTTTCCCCAGTTGGCAATCGTTGCTTTGGACTTTTTGAAGCCAAGTTTCTCTACCTTGAAGTTCTGGTTGTAGAAGCAGTAGCACATGAAATCAATCAGATCCGGTACAACAGCTTCGGCACCTTCAGACTCCAGAAGCTCAGCCAGATGATTATTGGCTGCCGGAAGGAATTTGACAAGGATCTCGCCGACGATACCAACGCGGGGCTTTTTCACATCGCTGATCGGGATGGTATCGAATTCATGAACCATTTCGCGGCACATTTTCCTAAACTGGCTGTGGCTGACACTGCTTCCTGTTAAGAAGGAAATGACGCGCTGCTCCCAGATCTTATGCTTCCTGTTTACGATTCCCTCTTCCAGTTCATAAGGGCGCATACGATAGACACACTTCATCAGGATATCACCGAATACAGCACCATAGGCAACCTTTCTGATCAGCGGAAGTGTGATCTTAAAGCCCGGATTGCTCTCCAGTCCACTTAAGTTGATGGAGATAACCGGAATCTGTTCCATACCTGCCTTCTTTAAGGCACGTCGGATGAATGCGATATAGTTGGAGGCGCGGCATCCACCTCCGGTCTGGGACATAATAACGGCTGTCCTGTTAAGGTCATACTTGCCGGAAAGCAGTGCGTCCATAATCTGTCCGACTACGATCAGGGAAGGATAGCAGGCATCGTTATTCACATATTTCAGACCAACATCTACCGCGTGTTTGTTGTCGTTTGGCAGTACTTCCAGATTATAGCCGCAGGAATTGAAGGCTGCCTGCAGAATACCGAAATGGAACGGTGACATCTGTGGGCAGAGGATCGTATAATTCTTTCTCATTTCCTTTGTGAAGGAGATCTTCTCGATAGAAGCAGGTGTGACAGTACGTTTCTTTCCTTGCTCTTTCTTTGCACGGATCGCTGCGATCAGGGAACGGATACGGATTCTGGCTGCGCCAAGGTTATTTACTTCATCAATCTTTAAACAGGTATAGATTTTATCGCTTCCGTCAAGGATTTCATAAACTTCATCTGTAGTAACTGCATCCAGACCGCATCCGAAAGAATTTAACTGGATCAGATCCAGATCGTCACGGGTCTTTACATAGTTTGCTGCGGCATACAGCCTGGAGTGGTACATCCACTGATCATTCACACGGATCGGACGTTCTACCGGTACCAGATGAGAGATAGAATCTTCGGTCAGTACAGCGATTCCGTAGCTGTTGATCAGATCCGGGATACCATGATGGATCTCCGGGTCGATGTGGTATGGACGGCCTGCGAGGACAATCCCGTGGCGGCCTGTCTCTTCCAGATATTTCAGAGTCTCTTCGCCCTTTTTCTGTATGTCACGGCGTGCAGCTGCCATTTCTTCCCAGCCTTTATGCGCGGCGGCTCTGACTTCACCTGCCGGGATATCTCCGAATTCCTCTACCAGACGTCTTGTCAGGATTTCCTCTGAAGTAAAGGCGAGGAACGGATTGCGGAAAGTAATGGACGGATCATTTAATTCATCTACGTTATTCTTGATATTCTCCGCATAAGAGGTAACGATCGGGCAGTTGTAATGGTTGACTGCATCCGGGAACTCGTTTCTTTCATACGGAATACACGGGTAGAAAATAAACTTTACACCGTTGCGGATCAGCCAGGTTACATGACCGTGCGCAAGCTTTGCCGGGTAACATTCGGATTCGCTTGGGATGGATTCAATACCCAGTTCATAAATCTTTCTGGTGGAAGTGGGGGAAAGTACCACCTCATATCCCAGCTCTGTAAAGAATGTGTGCCAGAAAGGATAGTTCTCAAACATATTCAGGACACGGGGGATTCCTACCTTCCCCCGGGGAGCCTTGTCGGCAGTGAGAGAAGTGTAGGAAAAAATACGGTCATATTTGTATTCATAAAGGTTTGGAATATGATCTTTGTTCTTTTCTTTTCCGATGCCGCGCTCACAGCGGTTTCCGCTTATGTATCGCCGTCCGCCGGAGAATTTGTTGACGGTCAGACGGCAGTTATTGGTACATCCGCGGCAGTTTGCCATAGAAGTCGTATATTTCAGTTCATTGATCTGGTCAATGGAGAGCATGGTAGTTTCTATGCCCTCCTGATGACGTTCGCGGGCGATCAGTGCAGCACCAAATGCTCCCATGATTCCGGCAATATCCGGACGGATGGCTTCGCAGTTGGCAATCTTTTCAAAGCTTCGCAGAACAGCATTATTGTAGAAGGTACCGCCCTGTACAACGATGTGCTTACCAAGCTCGGAAGCATCGGAAACTTTGATAACCTTATACAGTGCATTCTTGATAACGGAATAGGCAAGACCTGCGGAAATGTCGGAAACCTCAGCTCCCTCTTTCTGAGCCTGCTTAACCTTGGAGTTCATAAATACAGTACATCTGGTACCAAGGTCGATCGGATGCTGAGCAAAGATCGCAGCCTTCGCGAAGTCCTGTACAGTATAGTTCAGAGATTTGGCAAAGGTTTCGATAAAGGAGCCACAGCCGGAAGAACATGCTTCGTTCAGCTGTACACTGTCAACGGCCCTGTTTCGGATCTTGATACATTTCATATCCTGTCCGCCGATATCAAGGATACAGTCTACTTCCGGGTCAAAGAATGCTGCTGCGTAATAATGGGAAACCGTCTCGACCTCTCCCTCGTCCAGAATCAGGGCGGCTTTGATCAGCGCCTCACCGTAACCGGTAGAGCAGGAGTAGGCAATCTTTGCACCATCCGGAAGCAGTCCGTAGATCTCTTTGATCGAACGGATCGTAGTTTTGAGCGGATTTCCGTTATTGCTGCTGTAGAAGGAGTAGAGAAGTGTTCCGTCCTCACCTACCAGAGCAGTTTTGGTTGTGGTGGAGCCTGCATCAATACCGAGATAGCAGTTTCCTTTATATGTAGCGAGATCTCCTGTCTTTACTTTGTAGGAACTCTGACGTTTCGCGAACGCATCATATTCATCCTGGGAAGTAAACAGCGGTTCCATACGTTCTACTTCGAAATCCAGCTTAATGGAATTACGGAGCCTGTCTTTCATCTCTGTCAGAGAAATGGAATTGTCTTCTCTGGCATTTAAAGCAGAACCGATGGCTGCAAACAGATGAGAGTTCTCCGGGATAATGGCATGCTCGTCATCCAGCTTCAAAGTACGGATGAATGATTCTCTCAGTTCAGACAGAAAATGAAGCGGACCTCCCAGAAATGCAACATGACCGCGGATCGGTTTACCACAGGCAAGACCGGAGATTGTCTGGTTTACGACTGCCTGGAAAATAGAAGCAGATAAGTCCGGCTTTGTTGCGCCGTCATTGATCAGCGGCTGGATATCTGTCTTGGCAAAAACACCGCAGCGCGCTGCAATCGGATAAAGTGCTTTGTAGTCTTTGGCATATTCATTCAGACCTGTTGCATCTGTCTGGAGAAGAGAAGCCATCTGGTCGATGAAAGAACCGGTACCGCCGGCACAGATACCGTTCATACGCTGCTCCACGTTTCCGTTCTCAAAATAAATAATCTTGGCATCTTCACCGCCAAGCTCGATCGCAACGTCTGTTTTTGGCGCCAGCTTCTGCAGAGCTGTTGAGACTGCGATAACCTCCTGGGTAAAAGGAACCTCCAGGTGGTTGGCGAGTGTCAGACCGCCGGAACCGGTGATCACAGGATGGAGAGTCATCTCGCCATATTGGTCAAATGCTTCCTGAAGAAGGTCTGCAAGGGTTTCCTGAATATTCGCAAAATGTCGTTTGTAATCTGCAAAAATGAGATTTTCATTCTCATCCAGAATTGCAATCTTTACAGTAGTGGAACCGATGTCGATTCCAAGTGTTTTGTAATTCATAAAGTAAATTCAAGCCTCCTCGTATTGTAATTATATAAGGTAAAATCTTTCCAGTTCTTTCCTATTAAAATACCTGTTGCCAGGTACGTGACATTCCGTAACATTATACGCTAAAGGTCCGCAAATGACAAGATGAAAGTTTACCAAGGATTCTGCGCTTTTTGGTTGAAATTTCAGCTATTTCAGGATATAATGAAATTTACGTGATTGTCAGGCGCATTCACTTTTATCAATGAGCTGCCGTTTTCCGGTGGATTTCCGCAAAAAGCTTTGACGGATGCCGGAAAGTGTGCGGCACAGACAGTTTTAACCGAATAACACACGAATTAAAAAACGAAAAGAGGAAGAATAAATGGCAGAATATAAACTTCTGAAAACAGAAGGACGCGCCAAACGTGCAGAATTTCACACTGTACATGGTACGATCCAGACTCCTGTTTTTATGAATGTAGGAACGATCGGTGCTATCAAAGGCGCAGTATCCACGATGGATCTGCAGCAGATCGGGACACAGGTACAGTTATCCAACACCTACCATCTTCATGTACGTCCGGGTGATAAGGTTGTGAAACAGTTAGGCGGCCTTCACAAATTTATGGTATGGGACAAGCCGATCCTTACAGATTCAGGCGGATTTCAGGTATTTTCCCTTGCGAAGTTAAGAAAGATCAAAGAAGAGGGAGTTTACTTTAATTCTCATATTGATGGTCATAAGATCTTCATGGGACCGGAAGAGAGTATGCAGATCCAGTCAAACCTCGGTTCTACGATTGCGATGGCATTTGATGAATGCCCGAGCAGTGTGGCAGAGAGAGATTATGTACAGAAATCCGTAGAGCGGACTACGCGTTGGCTTGCCCGATGCAAGGCGGAGATGGCAAGGCTGAACAGTCTGCCGGATACCATCAATAAAGAGCAGCTTCTGTTTGGCATCAATCAGGGTGCTGTTTATGAAGACATCCGTATTGAACATGCCAAAGCGATCTCTGAGATGGATCTGGACGGTTATGCGGTCGGCGGTCTTGCGGTTGGCGAGACGCATGAAGAGATGTACCGGATCCTGGATGAGGTTGTGCCGCATCTTCCGCAGAACAAGCCTACTTACCTGATGGGTGTAGGAACACCTGCCAACATTCTGGAAGGTGTAGAGCGTGGAATCGACTTCTTTGACTGCGTATATCCAAGCCGTAACGGACGCCACGGACACGTTTATACAAACCATGGAAAGATGAATCTGTTTAATGCAAAATATGAGCTGGATACACGCCCGATCGAGGAAGGCTGCCAGTGTCCTGCCTGCCGGCACTACAGCAGGGCTTATATCCGCCATCTGCTGAAAGCAAAAGAAATGCTGGGAATGCGCCTTTGCGTACTCCATAACCTGTATTTCTATAATCATATGATGGAAGAGATCCGTGATGCCATTGATGCAGGAAACTTCGCAGAGTATAAGAAGATGCGCCTTGAAGGTTTTGAAGAAGGAAAGATAAACTCCAACAGATAACCACTCCGGCGTATAAAATTATTATTAAATATGCTTAAAACTCTTGAAGTACCGTGCTTTTTTGTGTATGATATACATTGACGCTTTGATCGGAGGATTCTGTGCAGAAGAGATTCCGGAAATGTTTTCATGCAGAAACTCACGGGATTATAAGTGAACCGCGGGTCAGCTTTTTGGGAAAAACAGCCCGCACAACAACAGGAAAATAACAGGAGGAATGAAAATGAGCTCATCAAGCGGAATGGGAATGGTTGGTGCAATTATCTGGATGGTTGTTCTGTTCGGAATCATGTACTTCTTAATGCTTCGCCCTCAGAAAAAAGAACAGAAGAGACTCCAGGCAATGCTCAATGACATGGAAGTTGGCGACAGCATTGTTACTACCGGTGGTTTTTATGGTGTTATCATTGATATGACGGAAGAAGACGTGATCGTAGAATTCGGTAATAACAAAAATTGCCGTATCCCTATGAGAAAACAGGCAATCGCTGAAGTTGAAAAAGCGGGAAGCGCTGCAGAATAATCCATATTGCCGTCTGTTATAAGCGGCAGGAAACAGACTGAATAGGAAATGGGAGTGGAACTTACAGTTGACAGGACTGTTGTTTCACTCTTTTTTTGCGCCGGGTATCCGGGAGGCAGCCGCAAAAAAGGTACTTCTGAGGGATGAAAACCCCGGGATGGTTGCATTTTTTCGCTTTAATAGGTTGAAATCCGACGATAATTGCGTTATTATAATAACGATTACGCAATTAGAGTATTTTGGAGGAGATTATTATGGATTATAAGATTGCATTGATCCCCGGCGACGGAATCGGACCGGAAATCGTAAGAGAAGCAAAGAAAGTACTGGACAAGGTATGCGAGAAATATGGACACAGCTTTTCCTATTCAGAAGTGCTGTTAGGCGGCGCATCCATTGACGTACACGGCGTACCGCTTACTGATGAGGCGATTGCCACTGCGAAATCATCAGATGCCGTACTTATGGGCTCTATTGGCGGAGATGCAAAAACTTCTCCATGGTATAAGCTTGAACCATCCAAACGCCCGGAAGCAGGACTTCTTGCGATCCGTAAGGCATTAAACCTTTTTGCAAACTTAAGACCGGCTTACCTTTATAACGAATTAAAAAAAGCGTGTCCGCTTCGTGACGAGATCATCGGGGACGGATTTGATATGATCATTGTACGTGAGCTTACAGGCGGTCTGTATTTCGGAGAACGAAAGACGATCGAAGAGGATGGAGTAAAGAAAGCCATTGATACACTTTCCTATAACGAAAACGAGATCCGCCGTATCGCGATCAAAGCATTTGAGATCGCACGTAAGAGAAGAAATAAAGTAACAAGCGTTGACAAAGCAAATGTTCTGGATTCTTCGAGACTCTGGAGAAAAGTGGTAGAAGAAGTTGCCGCAGATTATCCGGACGTTACCTTAGAGCATATGCTGGTAGACAACTGTGCAATGCAGCTTGTGCGTGATCCGAAGCAGTTCGATGTTATCCTGACAGAGAATATGTTCGGAGATATCCTTTCAGATGAAGCAAGCATGGTAACAGGCTCCATCGGAATGCTTTCATCTGCAAGTTTAAATGAAACCAGATTCGGTCTTTATGAGCCAAGCCACGGTTCCGCGCCTGATATTGCAGGACAGGACAAGGCAAACCCGATCGCAACGATCCTTTCCGCGGCAATGATGCTTCGTTTCTCCCTTGATATGGACAAAGAAGCAGATGCTGTAGAAGCAGCAGTACAGAAAGTCCTGACAGACGGATACCGCACAGGTGATATCATGTCAGACGGATGCAGACTGGTCGGAACAAAAGAAATGGGCGACCTGATCGCAGCGGCCCTGTAAACAAAAAAATAAAACCCAGGCCTGCCGCAGCAGTTACAACACTCAGGCGGGTCAGGGGATATGATTAAGTAGAAGAAGAGAGGAAATTAAGACAATGAGAAGTGATGCAGTAAAAACAGGCACACAGCAGGCACCTCACCGTTCCCTGTTTAATGCTCTTGGAATGACAAAAGAAGAGATGGAGAAACCACTGGTAGGTATCGTAAGCTCCTATAACGAGATCGTACCGGGTCATATGAACCTTGACAAGATCGTACAGGCAGTAAAGCTTGGCGTAGCCATGGCAGGCGGTACACCTGTAATGTTCCCGGCAATCGCAGTATGTGACGGTATCGCAATGGGACACGTCGGAATGAAATATTCTCTGGTAACCAGAGATCTGATCGCGGATTCCACAGAGGCTATGGCAATGGCTCATCAGTTTGACGCGCTGGTCATGGTTCCAAACTGTGACAAGAATGTTCCGGGACTTCTGATGGCAGCAGCCAGACTGAATGTTCCGACTGTATTCGTAAGCGGCGGCCCGATGCTCGCAGGACATCTGAACGGACACAAGACAAGCCTTTCCAGTATGTTCGAGGCAGTTGGCGCTTATGCGGCAGGCAAGCTTGACGAAGACGGCCTGACAGAATGCGAAATGAAAACCTGTCCTACCTGTGGATCATGTTCAGGTATGTATACAGCAAACTCCATGAACTGTCTGACTGAGGTTCTTGGTATGGGCCTGAAAGGAAACGGAACGATCCCGGCTGTATATTCTGAGCGTATCCGCCTTGCAAAACACGCAGGTATGCAGGTTATGGAAATGTACAGAAAGAATATCCGTCCAAGAGACATCATGACAAAAGAAGCCATCCTCAACGCCCTGACAGTAGATATGGCACTTGGATGCTCTACAAACAGTATGCTTCATCTTCCGGCAATCGCTCATGAGATCGGAATGGACTTCGATATCAGCTTTGCGAATGAGATCAGCGAAAAGACTCCAAACCTCTGCCACCTTGCACCGGCAGGCCCGACCTATATGGAAGACCTGAACGAAGCAGGCGGTGTATATGCCGTTATGAACGAACTGAACAAGAAGGGACTCCTTCATACAGAATGCATGACCGTTACAGGCAAGACAGTAGGCGAGAATATCAAAGACTGTGTAAACTTAAATCCGGAAGTTATCAGACCGCTCGACAATCCATACAGCCAGACAGGCGGACTTGCGGTACTCAAAGGAAACCTTGCGCCGGACGGCGGTGTTGTAAAACGTTCCGCAGTAGTAGAAGAGATGATGGTTCATGAAGGACCGGCAAGAGTCTTTGACTGTGAAGAGGATGCCATTGCAGCCATCAAAGGCGGCAAGATCGTAGCCGGAGACGTAGTGGTGATCCGCTATGAAGGACCGAAAGGCGGCCCTGGTATGAGAGAAATGCTCAACCCGACATCCGCGATCGCAGGTATGGGACTTGGCTCATCAGTAGCCCTGATCACAGACGGACGTTTCAGCGGTGCCTCCAGAGGAGCTTCCATCGGACACGTTTCACCGGAAGCGGCAGTCGGAGGTCCGATCGCACTTGTTGAAGAAGGTGACATCATCAGCATCAACATTCCGGAACTGAAACTCGAGATCAGGGTTTCTGATGAAGAAATGCAGGCAAGAAAAGCAAAATGGCAGCCGCGTGAGCCGAAGGTTACAACAGGATATCTTGCAAGATATGCTGCAATGGTAACTTCCGGAAACAGAGGTGCAATCTTAGAGGTACCGAAAGCCAGATAATAAGCAGATTTTGGACTTAAAAGTCTTATTATGCTTACGAATGACTTTTTGAGTTAGGAGGAACACAAGATGCAGCTTACAGGTGCTGAAATCATTGTTGAATGTTTAAAAGAACAGGGCGTTGACACCGTTTTCGGATATCCGGGCGGTGCCATCCTGAATGTATACGATGCCCTTTATGAATACAAAGACCAGATCACTCATGTGCTGACTTCCCACGAACAGGGAGCTTCCCATGCAGCAGACGGATATGCGAGAGCTACCGGCAAAGTCGGTGTATGCCTTGCAACTTCCGGCCCCGGAGCTACGAATCTGGTAACAGGAATCGCAACTGCATATATGGATTCCGTACCGATGGTAGCCATTACGTGTAACGTAGGAACACCGCTTCTTGGAAAGGACTCTTTCCAGGAGGTTGATATTACCGGAATCGTAATGCCGATCACGAAGCACAGCTTTATCGTCAAAGACATTACAACTCTGGCAGATACTGTCCGCAGAGCATTTCACATTGCAAAAAGCGGACGCCCGGGACCTGTCCTGGTGGATGTCACCAAGGATGTGACCGGAGCGAAATATGAATATGAACCACATCAGCCGGAAGCAATTGTGCCAAAGACTGACACAATAAAGGATGCAGACATTGAGACAGCAGTCCGGATGATCAAAGACGCGAAGAAACCGTTTATATTCACCGGCGGCGGCACGATCATCTCAGAAGCATCAAAAGAAGTGACAGAACTTGCACACAGGATTGATGCGCCTGTATGTGACAGCCTTATGGGAAAGGGCGGCTTTTCCGGCGAGAATCCTTTATATACCGGAATGCTCGGAATGCACGGAACCAAGGCTTCCAATCTGGGAGTTTCCGAGTGCGACCTTCTGATCGTACTGGGAGCCAGATTCAGTGACCGTGTCACCGGAAATACAAAGACCTTTGCGAAAAATGCAAAGATCCTTCAGATAGACGTAGATGCCGCAGAGATCAATAAGAACATTGTGGTAGATGCGAGCGTAGTAGGAGATGAAAAAGAAGTCCTGAAGCGTATCCTGAAAGAACTTCCCGAGATGAAGCATCCGGAATGGACCGCGCACATCAGTGAACTGAAAGAGAAATATCCATTAAGATATGACCATACTCAGCTTACAGGTCCATACATTATCGAGAAACTTTATGAGCTGACAAAAGGAGATGCCATCATCACTACCGAAGTTGGCCAGAACCAGATGTGGGCGGCTCAGTATTTCAAATTTAAAGAGCCAAGAACCTTCCTTTCTTCCGGTGGCCTGGGAACTATGGGATATGGACTTGGCGCTGCGATCGGCGCGAAGATGGGAAGACCGGACAAAACTGTTGTAAATATCGCAGGTGACGGCTGCTTCCGTATGAACATGAACGAGATTGCCACAGCAGTCCGCTGTAACAGACCGCTGATTCAGATCGTGCTGAACAATCACGTGCTTGGAATGGTACGTCAGTGGCAGACCTTGTTCTACGACCACAGATATTCCCATACAATTTTAAATGATTCCGTTGATTTCGTGAAACTGGCAGAAGCTATGGGCGCAAAAGCAATGCGCATCAGCTCCATGGAAGAAGTGGAACCGGCTTTGAAAGAGGCTCTTGAATGTCCGGGGCCAATCGTGCTCGACTGTATGATCGATCAGGATCTCAGCGTATTCCCGATGGTACCGGCAGGCGCAAGTATTGATGATATTTTTGATGAGGAGGATATGAGAAACAATGAGCAGAGTGTATAATTTTTCCGCAGGACCGGCTGTATTACCGGAAGAGGTATTAAAAGAAGTTGCTGAGGAGATGATGGACTATCAGGGTTCTGGTATGTCTGTAATGGAAATGAGCCACAGAAGTGCTGATTTCCAGAAGATCATTGACGAAGCAGAGCAGGATCTGCGTGATCTGATGAAGATTCCAGATAATTATAAAGTATTATTCCTTCAGGGCGGAGCTTCCCAGCAGTTTGCAGCAATCCCGATGAACCTGATGAAGAATAAAGTCGCAGATTACATTGTAACAGGACAGTGGGCGAAGAAGGCTTATCAGGAAGCACAGAAATATGGAAAAGTAAATAAGATCGCTTCTTCCGAGGACAAGACCTTCTCCTATATTCCTGACTGCAGCGACCTTCCGGTCAGCCCGGATGCGGACTATGTATACATTTGTGAAAACAATACGATCTACGGAACAAAATATAAGAAGCTTCCGAATACAAAGGGCAAAACTCTTGTGGCAGATGTTTCTTCCTGCTTCTTATCTGAGCCGGTTGATGTATCCAAATATGGAATCATCTATGGCGGTGTACAGAAGAACATCGGACCTGCAGGTATGGTAATCTCCATTATCCGCGAAGATCTGATCACAGATGATGTTCTGGAAGGAACACCAACCATGCTGAAATTCAAGACACAGGCTGATGCAGGCTCTCTTTATAACACTCCGAACTGCTTCTGCATCTATGTATGCGGCAAAGTATTCAAATGGCTGAAGAAAATGGGCGGTCTGGAAGAAATGCAGAGACGCAACATCGAGAAGGCAAAGATCCTCTATGATTACCTGGATCAGAGCAAACTCTTCAAGGGAACTGTAGTTGAAAAAGACCGTTCACTCATGAATGTACCGTTTGTAACAGGTGATAAGGACATGGATGCCAAATTTGTAAAAGAAGCAAAAGAGGCTGGATTAGTAAACTTAAAAGGACACCGTACAGTCGGCGGTATGCGCGCAAGTATCTATAATGCCATGCCAAAAGAAGGTGTAGAAGCGCTGGTTGCTTTCATGAAGAAATTTGAGGAGGAAAACGCATAATGTATCAGTATCATTGCCTGAATCCCATTGCAGAAAAAGGTCTGGGATTATTTGATGAAAATTACAAAAAAAGCGAAGATCTGCAGGAGAGTGATGCAGTTCTTGTAAGAAGTGCAAAGATGCATGACATGGAACTTCCGGAGAGCGTAAAAGCGATCGCGCGTGCAGGCGCAGGTGTCAACAACATTCCTGTAAAGGATTACGCAGAGAAAGGTGTCGTTGTATTTAACACACCGGGAGCCAATGCAAACGGTGTTAAAGAACTTGTCCTTGCAGGTATGCTCCTTGCTTCCCGTGATATCGTAGGCGGTATCGAATGGGTTGCAAAAGAGAAAGACAAAGAAGACATCGATAAACTTGCCGAGAAGCAGAAGAAACAGTTCGCAGGATGCGAGATCATGGGTAAAAAGCTCGGTATCATCGGTCTTGGTGCAATTGGAGCAATGGTAGCAAACGCAGCTTCTGCGCTTGGAATGGAAGTTTATGGATATGATCCATATATCTCCATCGATGCAGCATGGAATCTTTCCCGCACGATCAAACACATCAAGAGTCTGGATGAGATTTTCTCTCAGTGTGATTACATAACAATCCATGTACCACTTCTTGACAGCACAAGAGGAATGATCAACAAAGAAGCATTTACAAAGATGAAAGACGGTGTAGTGCTTCTGAACTTTGCCCGCGATCTTCTGGTTGATGAGGAAGCCCTGGTTGAGGCACTGGAGAACGGAAAAGTTAAGAAATATGTGACAGACTTTGCTAACCATACAGTAGCAGGACGCGAGGGAATCCTTGTAACTCCTCATCTTGGAGCATCTACAGAAGAGTCCGAAGAGAACTGTGCGGTAATGGCAGTAAAAGAAGTCAGAGATTTCCTTGAGAATGGAAATATCAAAAACTCCGTAAACTTCCCGAACTGCGACATGGGAACCTGCGTAGCAGTAGGCCGTATCGCTATCTGCCACAAGAACATCCCGAACATGATCAGCCAGTTCACCAAGATCCTCGGCGCAGAGGGCCTGAACATCGCAGACATGACAAACAAGAGCAAAGGCGAGTACGCATACACTCTGATCGACCTGGAAAGCGCAGCCTCCAAAGAAGCACTGGACGAGCTGAAAGCAATCGAAGGCGTTTCCAGAGTACGTGTGGTAAAATAAGAAACGTTGGTCTGTAAAAATCAATAAAGTTAATAAAGTAAAAAATCTCCTGCTTTGATTGCAGGAGATTTTTTTATGAAAGTTACTTTTTGATTTTGAATTTCTTTATGGTTGAATATGGGCTGTAAACTCTGGAA
>CAVCYJ010000019.1:0-24806 GCA_963605995.1 Holdemanella biformis
CAGTAAATACAAGGGATACAGCGATTTTATTTTCGTTTAACTGTCAAAGACAGGATTATAAAAGACTGTCGGAGGAATTGCAATAGGAACATTGAGATAAAGGGAATATAAACAGCCCCTGCATTTTCGCAGGGGCTGTCTTTTTTGAGGGGGGAGATAGAGAGTGGTTTTTCATCTATCCAAGTGCTATTATATGGGGAAAATATGTTCAAAGTATGTCGAATTTCTGAAAGAAACGGTAATTTTCTAAAAGAATTATAAACAAAGAAGAAAAAGAAAAAGTACTGTATTGTATTTGCTTCGGAGCCGTGCTAAAGTGAATACATCGTTACGGATCTGTAACGTAAAATCTGTTTCTGCGTTCTGCGGAAATGATGGTCTTACCGCTGTTGTGACGACAGCATTTTTCATGCACCGTTCGGTGCGCCAAATCACAGTAAAAGATGTACAGGTTGTATGGACAGACAGGCTGATCTTCCTGCTCCATGCGATTATGAGATTAAGGAAGGGGGAGATGCGTATGTCTGTGCCGATAGCTTACCGGTAAACCGGTAACTGTTCAGTGTCTTTATAGTTACTGTAAATTTGGAAAAATCAGGAGAATGAGAGAATGAAAAAAAGAATATGGAATCGGTTGAAAAAAGCTGCCATGTTGACGATACTGGCAGCAATGATGGGAAACTGTGTGGTTTCTGCTGCTGAATTTGAGGCACAGGAAATGGAAGCACCGGAGATTTTACTGAAGCAGAGTGCGGAATGGACAGATGAGGAAAATTTCCGGGCTGAGCTTTTGCTGGAGGTAAGCGGTCTGAAGAAGCTGTATGAAAAGGAAGATACAGCACTTTCGACAGAGAATGAAGAACTGAATAAAGAACAGAGTGAAACGCAGAATGAAACACAGGATCAATTACAGAATGAAAGTCAGATACCGGGAGATGAAACGGGAGCAGTGAAGGAAGACAGCGAAGGAGAAGAGCAGACCGAAACAGAAAAAATAAAGAATGAAGCTTCGGAGCAGGAAATGGTGGAAGAAGAGAAATATTTCCTGACAGCATATATTTCTGAATATTTTCAGGTGGATGAATCGGGACTGGAACATGATATGCAGGCGGAGTCTGTACAGATAAAAAATCAGAGGGGAGAAACAACAGAGATTACAAAGCTTACCTGTGAGATTTTAAAGACAGAAGAAGATATATTTACGCTGAAAATACCGGTCCTGCTGAGAACGGAATATCGGATTTCTCCTGTGGCATTTTCCTGCCCCGTATGTCAGGATTATCCTCTTGGCACGGATCAGGATACAACAGGTACGTATGTCTGGGGAAAAACAGAAAAAGACAACAGGATACTGGCAACAGCCGAATCTTCCAGCCTTTCTGTGCCGGAAGCAGAGTGCGGGATCATGGCAGAGCTGCAGCAGTCTGTACAGGAGGTGAAAGCTGGACAGAAGGTGTCATATACGCTGAAAATAAATAATACCGGTGAAATTCCTCTGGAGAATATAGAAATTCTCAGCAGTTTTTCCATGAAGGATGTCTCAGCAGTATGGGAAGCTGAAGAGGGATTTACGGCAAATGCTTTGCAGGGAATCCTTGCAGAACTGCAGCCCGGGGAAATAAGAACACTGCGGCTGACGGCAGCTCCTGCGGAAAATCAGTCAGGTGAATTGCTTCATACAGTGTCAGTAAAGACAAAGCATCCGGGAAAAGATGAAAATATCGAAAGCCGGACATCAGCCAAAGTTATGGTAAAGGAGCTGACGGCAGCTTTTGAGGTAGAAAAGACAGCCGACAGAACAGAGGCATATCCGGGAGATACGATCACATATCAGATCTGTATCCGGAATACCGGAGAACGGACACTGCATTCTGTCCTGAGTACAGAAAGATTTCAGAATGCAGGAATCCAGGCAAGGTTTGTTCCAAAAGAGGGGGTTACGATAAATGGCAGCGGAACACAGGCAGTAATTTCGCAGCTTTCTCCGGGAGAAGCGTTTGCTCTTTATGCGGAGGTGACAATTCCTCAATATCTTGCAAGTCAGGAACTGGTAAATGAAGTAACAGTAGTTTCAGAAGAAACAGGTTCACAGACAATGAAATCACAGTCAGAAGTTACGCTGACAGGAAGTGAGAATACTGTGACAGTCACACCGCAGCCGACGACTGTGCCATTGCAGACCTATGGAGACGGCGGGTATACATCAAAATCTGCAAATGCCTATGCTGCTTCTTCCAAGCCGCGTACAGGTGATGAAACAGAAACAGTGCTGTATATTGTTCTGGCTGTCTGGGCAGTGACAACCGGATTTGGAGCGTTTGTATATAGAAAGAACCGGAAAAACCATGAGGATAAGCGGTGAGATAACGAAAAACAACATTGAAACGGCTGTGGAGGTGTGATATTCTTATATAGAGTATACGCAAAAAAACTCCGCTCCGGATTTATGAGATTTTTGGATGAATAGATTTCGGGACGGCAGGAAATGATATGGAGGATTAAAATGAAATTAGTATCCTTATTAGAAAACCTGGAATATACCTGCCTTCAGGGCAGCACAGACCAGGAAGTAAAGAATGTTATTTATGACTCCCGAAAAGCAGAAGAAGGATCACTTTTTATCTGCATCAGAGGTGCTGTGGTGGACGGTCATAAATTTGTACCTGATGTAATCAGAAAAGGTGCAAAGGTACTGGTTGTGGAGGAAGCTGTAGAAGCACCGGAAGATGTGACGGTAATTCTTGTGAATGATACACGATACGCGATGGCATTTATTTCAGCAGCATATTTCGGACATCCGGCCGGGAAACTGAAAACGATCGGTATCACAGGAACCAAGGGAAAGACGACAACAACCTATATGGTAAAATCCATTCTGGAAAATGCCGGATATAAAGTAGGCCTGATCGGAACTATTGAAGCCATCATTGGTGACAGAGTGATCCCGGCTAAGAATACAACACCGGAATCCTATGTGATTCAGGAATATTTCCATGAAATGGTGGAGGCGGGATGTGACTGCGTAGTGATGGAAGTTTCTTCTCAGGGACTCATGCTTCACAGAACACAGGGATTTGTTTTTGATTTTGGTATCTTTACCAATATTGAGCCGGATCATATCGGGCCAAACGAACATAAAGATTTTGAGGATTATCTCCGGTGTAAATCCCTGCTGCTGAAACAGTGCAGGGTAGGTATTGTAAACAGAGATGATGAGCATTTTGAGAAGATCATTGAAGGTCATACATGCAGTCTGGAAACTTATGGATTTTCGTCCGGGGCAGACCTTCGTGCCGAAGATGCACAGCTGGTTGGCGGCAGGGGATATCTTGGAATTTCCTATCATCTCAGGGGAATGCTGGATTTCCATGTGGAAATCGATATCCCGGGCAAGTTCAGTATCTATAATTCACTGACAGCCATAGCAATCTGCAGACACTTCAATGTATCAGAAGAAAATATCCTGAAAGCTTTAAAGGTTGCAAAAGTAAAAGGGCGTATTGAGATGGTAAAAGTATCTGATGATTTTACACTGATGATCGACTATGCGCACAATGCAATGGCACTGGAGAGCCTTCTGACTACTCTGAAGGAATATCATCCTCACAGACTGGTGTGCCTGTTCGGCTGCGGAGGCAACAGATCCAGAATCCGACGTTATGAGATGGGTGAGGTTGCCGGCAGACTTGCCGATCTTACGATCATCACATCTGACAATCCGCGTGATGAAGAACCACAGGCAATTATTGATGATATTAAAGTCGGAATGGCGAAAACAGATGGCAGATATGTAGAGATTGCTGACAGAAAAGAAGCAATTGCTTATGCGATCCATCATGGCGAGCCGGGGGATATTATTGTTCTTGCAGGTAAAGGACATGAGGACTATCAGGAAATTAAAGGAAAGAAATATCCTATGGATGAGCGTGTTCTGATCGCGGATATTCTGGCAGGAAAATAGAGGCAGATATGGCGGGAACAGAATGGGGCATCCGGATACGGCAGGGATGAGTTCATGATATATGCGGATATTGTAATTGATATCTCCAGTGACAAGCTGGACCGGAGCTTTCAGTATCGTGTGCCGAAGGAACTGGAACGGGAGATAAAGGCAGGGATGGTAGTGTCCATCCCTTTTGGACATGGAAATCAGCTGCGCAGAGGTTATGTGACGGGTTTTTCAGAGAAACCGAAGATTGCTTCTGCAAAGCTGAAGGAAATCCATGAGATATGCAGCGGAGAAGAAACTACAGAATCACGTCTGATCGCGCTGGCGGCATGGATGAAAGAAAATTACGGCTCTACCATGATCCAGGCACTTAAGACAGTACTTCCGATTCAGGAAAAAATCAAGGTGAAGGAGAAGAAATATCTGTGTCTGAACGTTTCGGAGGATGAGGGTCACCGTCTGCTGGAAGAACTTGAGAAAACGAGATTCAGAGCCAGAACACGGCTTCTGAAAGAACTCCTGGAGAAGAAGAGACTGGATTCCACTCTGGCATCAAAGGAGCTGGGAGCGACTTCTGCAGTAGTAAAGAAATTGCAGGAACAGGGGATTATCCGCATAGAATATGATGAAATATTCAGAAATTCACTTGACACCAGTGATATTCCGGCTGTGGAACAGGTACCTCTCAGTGAGGAACAGGAGGAAGCAGTCAGACAGATCCGTGAAGAATGGAAAACAACATCTCCGCGGCCGGTGCTGATCGAAGGTGTGACCGGAAGCGGCAAAACACAGGTTTATATGAAACTGATAGAGGAGACGCTGGTTCGTGGAGAACAGGCAATCGTACTGGTTCCGGAGATCGCACTTACCTATCAGACCGTGCGCAGATTTTATGCCAGATTCGGAAATAAGGTTTCTGTTATTAATTCCAGACAGTCACAGGGAGAACGTTATGATCAGTTCAGGCGGGCAAAGCACGGTGAGGTTCAGGTGATGATCGGTCCCAGATCTGCACTGTTTACACCCTTTGGCAATCTGGGGCTTATTGTAATTGATGAGGAACATGAACCAAGCTATAAGAGTGAGAGCAGTCCTCGTTATCATGCGAGGGAAACAGCTGTTCAGAGAGCTGTTCTGGAGCACGCGCATGTGATTATGGGCTCGGCAACCCCTTCGCTGGAGGCTTACAGCAGGGCGATGGATGGAAGATATGCCCTGGTCCGGTTGAATGCCAGATATGGAAGCAGACCTATGCCGCAGGTTTTTATCTCAGATCTGAGAGAAGAACTGAAAGCAGGAAACAGATCTGTGCTCAGCAGGGAACTGAGGGAGAAGATTTCAGTAAGACTTGAGAAGAAGGAACAGGTGATACTTTTTCTTAACCGAAGGGGATATGCGGGATTTGTATCCTGCCGTTCCTGTGGTCAGGTGATGAAATGTCCGCATTGTGATGTGTCCCTTTCAGAGCATAACAATGACAGACTGTTGTGTCATTATTGCGGATATGAGATCAGAAAGCCGCAGGTATGTCCGACATGCGGTTCACCGTATATTGGCGGATTTAAAGCGGGAACCCAGCAGATTGAGAAAGTGGTGAGGGAAACCTTTCCGGGAGTGCGGACGCTCAGAATGGACTTTGATACCACAAGAAACAAAGGAAGCTATGAGAAAATACTGGCTGCCTTTGCAAAACATGAAGCAGATGTGCTGGTCGGCACACAGATGATCGTCAAGGGACACGACTTCCCGGATGTGACACTGGTGGGAGTGGTTGCGGCAGATCTGTCCCTGAATGCGGAGGATTATTGCTGTGCGGAACGTACTTTCCAGCTTCTGTGTCAGGCGGTCGGCCGTGGCGGTCGTGGTGACAGACCAGGAGAAGCTGTGATACAGACCTATCAGCCGGATCATTATTGCATCCAGGCGGCGGCAGTACAGGATTATCGGGCATTTTATGAGGAAGAGATGAATTATCGTGTGCTTCTGGATTATCCGCCGGCATCTCATATGCTGGCAGTTCTTGGCTCAGGTCCGGAAGAAGAGCTTCTGGTACAGGCAATGCATTATCTGAAACTGTACGTACAGAGAATATATAAGGAAACGGATCTGCATATGATTGGTCCGGCTTATGCTGCGGTAGGAAAGATAAAGGATATTTACAGACAGGTTATTTACCTGAAACATAAAGATTACAGTACACTGGTCCGGATTAAGGATCAGCTTGAGAAATACATAGAGATAAATTCCGGTTTTCGGAAGATATATATACAGTTTGATTTCAGCTGAAAAATATTATTGCCATATGACGGAAGCCTTCAGGGGATATGCCGACATATGGAGAAAAGGAGAAGAAAGAAATGGCACTTAGAACAATAAGGGTAGAAGGGGACGAGGTACTTACAAAAGTCAGCAGACCGGTGGATAAAATGACACCGCGTATTCATGATCTGATCACGGATATGCTTGAAACGATGTATGAGGCAATGGGGGTTGGTCTGGCAGCTCCACAGGTGGGAATCCTGAAGCGTATCGTTGTGATCGATATCGGAGATGGTCCGATCGTGCTGATCAATCCGGAAATCCTGGAGACATCCGGAGAACAGACCGGTGATGAAGGGTGTCTGAGTGTGCCGGGTATGGCAGGACAGGTGACTCGCCCGAACTATGTAAAGTTAAAAGCACTGAATGAAGATATGAATGAGGTAGAATACGAAGGAGAGGGGCTTCTGGCCCGTGCATTCTGCCACGAACTGGATCATCTGGACGGACATATGTACACGGAACTGGTAGAAGGAGAATTACATCATGTAACTTATGATGAGGATGAAGACTAGAATGGACACTGACAATCAGATCAGTCAGCAGAAAGAAGAGGTGAAAATTTATTTATGAAGATAGTTTTTATGGGAACGCCGGATTTTGCAGTGCCGCCGTTACATGCCCTGATCGAGGCAGGATATGAGGTGGCAGCGGTAGTGACTCAGCCGGATAAACCCAAAGGAAGAGGAAAGACTTTACTTCCGACTCCTGTTAAGGAAGAAGCGCTCCTGCATGAAATTCCGGTATATCAGCCGCAGAAAGTGAGAAATAATCAGGAATTTCTGGAAGTTTTAAAGGAGATTACCCCGGATATTATCATTGTGGCAGCATTTGGACAGATTATCCCCAGGGAGGTGCTGGAACTTCCGAAGTTTGGATGTATCAATATTCATGCATCACTTTTGCCGAAATACAGAGGAGCGGCTCCGATACAGCAGGCGGTAATTGCTGGAGAGAAGGAATCAGGTGTTACGATCATGCAGATGGGAGAAGGTCTTGATACGGGAGATATGATCTCGAAGATCATTATTCCACTTGCTCCGGATGAAACAGGAGGAAGCCTGTTTGGCAAGCTTGCACAGGCAGGGGCAGAATTGCTGATCAAGACTCTGCCGTCTATTGAACAGGGAACTGCAGAGTATGAGAAACAGCCGGAGAAGAGTCCGACACCGTATGCTGCAATGATCACCAAACAGATGGGACTGATGGATTTTGGAAAATCAGCAGAAGAGCTGGAACGTCTTGTGCGGGGAATGAATCCATGGCCAAGCGCTTATACCTGTCTGAATGGAAAAACTCTGAAGGTATGGAAATGCAGAGCAAGCGAAGAACAGACAGATGCAGTGCCCGGAACCGTTATACGGACAGACCGGGACGGAATCCATACAGCATGTGCAAAAGGAACGCTGATTCTTACCGAGGTTCAGCTTGAAGGTAAAAAGCGAATGGAAACGGAAGCTTTTCTCCGGGGATATCACATTGAAGACGGAACCTGTTTTACAGATCATAAGGAGTGAGTAGATGTACGGATATTATTTTGACCCTACGTATTTTCTGCTGATCATAGGAATGCTGTTGTCTATGGCTGCCTCTGCGAGAGTGAAGAGTACATTTTCCATTTACAGCAGAGTGCGCTGTGCATCAGGGCTGACCGGTGCGGAGGTGGCCGGAAGAATCCTTCGTATGGCAGGGATTACGGATGTTTCGGTCGTGCCGGTTTCAGGAAGCCTGACAGATCACTATGATCCTGTGAAAAAACAGCTGGCACTTTCACAGGATGTATATAACAGAACTTCTGTGGCTGCCGTTGGTGTGGCTGCTCATGAGTGCGGACATGCCATTCAGGATGCACAGAATTACCTGCCGCTGAATCTGCGGTCTGCGATCGTACCGGTGGCGAATATCGGTTCAACGCTTTCGTGGCCGTTATTTCTTGCCGGATTGATTTTTTCAATCCGCCCGCTGCTGACGCTGGGAATTCTGCTGTTCAGCTTCGCTGTCCTTTTTCAGCTTGTTACTCTTCCGGTAGAGTTTAATGCTTCTGCAAGGGCACTGAAAGTACTTGGAAACTCCGGAATACTTGGAAGTGATGAAGCAAGAGGGGCAAAGAAAGTTCTTACGGCAGCGGCACTGACTTATGTGGCAGCCCTTGCATCATCGGTTCTGCAGCTTTTAAGACTGATCATACTGGCCGGAGGAAGAAACCGTGACTAATGGAATAAATACAAGAGAACTGATATTGCAGATCTTACTGGAAATCGAAGAGGAAGGAAAGCACAGCCATATTGCAATCCGCAATGCCCTTTCGAAATATCAGTTCCTTCCGAGACAGGAGAGAGCTTTTATCACCCGTGTCTGTGAGGGAACTCTGGAATATCGTATTTTAATAGATTATATCATTGATTCTTATTCAAAAATAACTGTAGATAAAATGAAGCCTGCTATCAGGGAAATTCTGAGAAGTGCGGTATATCAGATCCGATTTATGGACAGTGTTCCGGACAGTGCAGTGTGTAATGAAGCGGTGAAGCTGGCACAGAGAAAGGGCTTTTATAATCTGAAGCCCTTTGTCAATGGAGTGTTGCGTACTATTGCCAGAGAATGGAAGAGTCTGGAGCTTCCCTCTGAAGAAGAAAGCCCTGTAAGATATCTGTCAGTCAGATATTCTATGCCGGAGACTCTGGTAAAACGGTGGATGGAAGACTATGGCAGGGAGAAGACGGAAAAGATTCTGAAGGCTTTTCTGGAAGAGAAGCCGATCACTGTTCGATGCAGGACGCATAAATATTCCCAGGAAGAAATTTATCGCAGTCTGACCGCACAGGGGGTAGATGTAAAACCTGCTTCGTATCTGCCCTATGCATATGAAATTTCCAATTATAATCATATTCTGGCTCTGGATGCTTTTATCCAGGGAAAAATCCAGGTACAGGATGTAAGTTCTATGCTGGTGGCAGAGGTAGCTGACCCGCAGAAAGGAAATTATGTTATAGATTTGTGTGCGGCACCCGGCGGAAAGAGTCTTCATATTGGCGACAAAATGGGAGATTACGGAACGGTGGATGCCCGGGATATCAGTCAGTACAAGGTAGATCTGATCGAAGAAAATATTCACAGAACAGATTCTATCAATGTGCAGGCCCGGGTGATGGATGCTACAGTATTTGATGTGGATTCTGAACTGAAAGCAGATATTGTGATCGCGGATGTTCCGTGTTCCGGATATGGGGTGATCGGCAAAAAACCGGAGATCAAATACAGAGTGACCCCGCAGAAACAGGAAGAAATCGTAATTTTACAGAGGACGATCCTGGATCGTGCGGCAGAGTATGTGAAGCCGGGAGGAGTTCTGGTATTCAGTACCTGCACGATTGCAAAAGAAGAAAATGAAGAGAATATGATGTGGTTCATGAATAATCATCCGTTTAAACTGGAGAGTATCGATCCATATCTGCCGGAAGAACTTCATTCAGAGACAACTGCTCTCGGCTATCTTCAGCTTTTGCCGGGAGTGCATAAAACAGACGGATTCTTTATTGCGAAATTCAGGAGAAAATAAATAATGACAGATATTAAGTCAATGACGGTCAATGAATTGAAAGAACTGGTGATTTCTCTGGGTGACAGGCCATTTCGTGCCAAACAGATATATAGCTGGCTGCATGAACACCTTGTTACTTCTTATGATGAAATGAGCAATCTTTCCAGGGGACTGAGAGAAAAATTACAGGAATATCCGATCACGGTGCTGGAAACGGTGGCTGTTCAGACTTCCAGGATCGATGGAACACAGAAGTACCTCTTTCGCCTCAGTGATGGAAATGTGATCGAAAGTGTGCTTATGAGATATAAGCACGGAAATTCTGTCTGTATTTCTTCACAGGTCGGATGCCGTATGGGGTGCAGATTCTGTGCATCTACGATTGGCGGCCTGACCAGATGTCTGCTGCCATCAGAGATGCTTGATCAGATTTACAGGATCCAGACGGTGACAGGAGAAAGAGTATCCAATGTGGTAGTGATGGGAACCGGAGAGCCGCTGGATAACTATGAGAATCTGCTGAGGTTTATACATATCCTGACAGAAGATGGAGGACTCCACATCAGCCAGAGAAACCTTACAGTATCTACCTGCGGACTTGTGCCTGAAATCTATAAGCTGGCAGAAGAGAAGCTTCAGATGACACTGGCACTTTCACTTCATGCACCAAATGATATAAAGAGGCGGGAGCTGATGCCGATTGCCAACAGATACAGCATGGATGAGGTTCTGGAAGCATGCCGGCATTATTTTGAAGAGACAGGACGAAGGATTACATTTGAATACAGTCTGGTTGCAGGTGTGAATGACAGCGATGAAGATGCAAGAGAACTTTCCAGAAGGATCAGGGGTATCAACTGTCATGTAAATCTGATTCCGGTGAATCCGATCAAAGAGCGCTCCTATGAGAGATCCACGAGACAGGCAGTGGAGAATTTTAAAATAAAACTTGAAAAATGTGGAATTAATGTTACTATTAGAAGAGAAATGGGCAGCGATATTGACGGTGCCTGTGGACAGTTAAGAAAAAGCTATATGGAAAAAACAGAAAGCGAGAATTGACATGAGGGTATATTCAGCTACTGATGTCGGGCAGAAGCGAAAAATGAATCAGGATTATGTATTTGCCTCTGCTGACCCGGTTGGAAATCTTCCGAATCTGTTTGTTGTTGCGGACGGAATGGGGGGACATAATGCAGGTGATTATGCATCGTCCCATGCTGTTACCTCTATGGTTGAGGAAATACGGCAGGATGCAGATTTCAATCCTGTTAAAGTGATCCGTCATGCCATCGAATGTGTGAATACCGAGATTCTCACTCAGGCACAGCAGGATGAGAGACTGCGGGGAATGGGAACCACAATGGTAGCAGCTACGATTGTCGGACACTATATTTATGTGGCAAATGTAGGCGACAGCAGACTTTACGTGATTGGAGATCATATCCGGCAGATAACTAAGGATCACTCATTGGTACAGGAGATGGTGAGGATGGGTGAGCTTGACGCTGAGCAGGCGAGAAAGCATCCGAAGAAGAATATCATTACAAGAGCACTTGGAGCAGAGAGAACGGTAGATATTGATTTCTTTGATCTGAAGCTGGACTCAGGAGATGTGGTTCTGATGTGTTCAGACGGACTGAGTAACATGGTGGAAGACAGCCAGCTGCAGGAGATTATTTCTGACAGTGATACAGAACTGGAGGAAAAGGGCAGAATACTTATCAGCGAAGCAAACCGTAATGGCGGAAAGGATAATATTGCAATTGTATTGATAGAACCATTCGCAAATGAGGTGAAAGCATGTTAAAAACTGGAATGGTCATAGCAGAACGCTATGAGATATTAGGAAAAATAGGTACCGGCGGAATGGCGGACGTATACAAGGCAAAAGATCACAAGCTGAATCGTTTTGTTGCTGTAAAAGTTCTCAAGCCGGAATTTCGGGAGGATACGACATTTATCCGTAAGTTCAGAAGCGAAGCTCAGGCGGCTGCGGTTCTGGCACATCCCAATATTGTAAATGTATATGATGTAGGTGACGATAACGGGGTCTATTACATTGTCATGGAACTGATCGAGGGAATTACTCTGAAGGAATATATTTCCAAAAAGGGAAAGCTTTCGGTAAAAGAGGCAACAAGTATTGCAATCCAGGTATCAATGGGACTTGAGGCAGCACACAGTCACGGAATCGTACATCGTGATGTAAAACCGCAGAATATCATTATTTCCATGGATGGAAAGGTTAAGGTTACGGATTTCGGCATTGCAAGAGCTGCCTCATCCAATACCATAAGCTCCAATGTGATGGGCTCTGTGCATTACAGTTCTCCGGAACAGGTACGTGGAGGGTACAGTGATGAGAAGAGTGATATTTATTCGCTGGGTATCACAATGTACGAGATGGTTACCGGAAAGGTTCCGTTTGACGGAGATACTACTGTAGCGATCGCTATCAAGCATCTGCAGGAGGAAATGGTTCCCCCGAGTGTATTTACAGAGGACCTGCCCCACAGTCTGGAACAGATTATCCTGAAATGTACGCAGAAGAGTGTAGACCGGCGTTACCAGAATATGGAGGATGTGATCGCGGATCTGAAACATTCGCTGATCGATCCGCAGGGGGATTTTGTAAAACTGACTTCCGTGGACAATGAGGCCAAAACAGTTGTGATCTCAGATGAAGAACTTGGTGAGATCAAACATATGCCAAAGCAGATAGTCAAAACTGAACCGGATACTCTTGAAGAGGAGATTAATGAGACGGATTATGATGATGAACCGGAAACAAAGAAACGCAGAAAGAAATCAGCGAAATCCGAAGATGCAGAGAAACGGGGCGGACATGGACTGACGATCGTGATGCTGCTTCTGGGGGTTGTGATCCTGATCGCGATCATCCTGGTTGCGGGAAAAGCATCCGGACTGATCGGAAACATTGAAAAAGCAGATACAGAGACGGATCAGACCGCTGATTCGGAAACAGATGACGGAATGGTAACAGTGCCGGATCTGGTAGGCAAGACAGAGGATGAAGCCAAGGAACTTACAAAAGATATGAAGCTTGGAATCCAGCCGATGGGTGAAGAAACCTCCACCCAGGCGAAGGGAACCATTTCTTCACAGGATATTCCAAAAGGCAGCAAGGTTGAGCAGTATACAACAATCAAATATTATATCAGCAAGGGAACACAGCAGATAGAAATTCCGGATGTAGACGGACAGACCGGTGTAGATGCACAGCAGACGCTGGAAGATATGGGATTAAATGTTACAGTTCAGAAAGAATACAGTGAATTAGATGAGAATGACTCTCCATCAGTTGAACTGGGCTATGCAGTTTCCACAAGTCCCGAAGAGGGAACGGCTGTTTCTGTAGGAGATACAGTTACACTGATCGTAAGCAGGGGGATTGACTATGGTGACAGTGTGGAAGTTCCGAGTGTTGTCGGCATGACAAAAAACGATGCGATTACAACATTCAGTAAATTCCTTAATGTAGAAGTGCAGGAGCAGAAGAATGCAGAAGTTGCAGCCGGAGAAGTTATTTCTCAGGAGCCGGAAGCAGGAAACTGGGAGAATCCGGATACTGCCAATGTTGTGATAACAGTAAGTACAGGAGATCAGGATCCTGTATCTGCACAGGATACGGATACTTCAGATACCGGAAGTACTGCACAGACAACGGATACTGCGTCTGCAGATAACAGTGCGGCAACGGCATCCGGTGAGGTATGGAAATGTACGCAGACTCTGAATACACCGACAGGATATTCAGGAGGACCGGTGCGTTTGGAACTGATCCAGAACGTGAATGGAACTCCTACAGCTTCTGTTGTTCTGGAGAATCAGGTGTTACAGTTCCCGTATGATCTGGACATTACGGGAGCTCCCGGTGTCAGTGAGGGTACGCTGTATCTGTCTGAACAGATCAATGGAACCTATCAGGAACTTGGAAACTATTCCATTACATTTGCTAAGGTAGAGTAACCCATGCGGGGAAAGATAATAAAAGGCATTGCCGGATTTTATTATATTTATGCGGAGAATGATGAAATCTATGAGTGCAAGGCAAAAGGTATATTCAGGAAAGATAAACAGAAGCCCCTTGTCGGGGATGATGTGGAAATAGAAGTTCTGGACGAAAAAGAGAAGGAAGGCAGTGTAACTGCCATCCTTCCAAGAAAAAATTCACTGATCCGCCCGGCAGTTGCCAATGTGGATCAGGCATTTGTGATTTTTGCGATGGAGGATCCCAAACCGAATTTTATGCTGTTGGACAGATTTCTGATCATGATGGAAAAGGAGAATGTTCCGGCAGTTATATGTTTTAATAAGAAAGATCTTGCAGAGAGGGAAGATCTGGAACTCCTGTATGAAACCTATAAAAATTGCGGATATCGTGTCATATTTTCCAGCACCCTTAACGGGGAGGGATTAGATGAAATACGTGAAATCCTTAAGGGAAAAACAACCGTAGTTGCCGGTCCTTCGGGTGTGGGAAAATCTTCAATCACCAATGCGTTGCAGGAGAATGTACAGATGGAGACGGGAGAAATCAGCAGGAAACTGAAGCGCGGAAAACATACTACGCGCCATTCGCAGGTGATTCCGGCAGGACATGACACCTACCTGATGGATACACCGGGATTTTCTTCTTTATATCTGACAGAGATTGAAGAACAGGAGCTGAAAGAGTATTTTCCGGAGTTTCGTGAGTATGAAGCTCAGTGCAGATTTCAGGGATGCAGACATATCCATGAACCGGACTGTGGTGTAAAGGAAGCTTTGGCAGAGCATAAGATCAGTCAGCTTCGATATGAAGATTATTTAGAACTTTATAATGAATTAAAAGAGAAAAGGAGATTCTGATGATGTATCAGTTGTGCCCTTCTATTTTGTCGGCAGACTTTAACCGTTTGGGCGAACAGATTAAAATTTTGGAGAAAGAAGGAGTCGAATGGCTCCATATTGATGTCATGGATGGAGATTTCGTACCGAGCATTTCTTTTGGAATGCCGGTGATCAAATCTATCAGAAAGGAATCCGGGATGTTCTTTGATGTACATCTTATGGTGACTGAGCCGGAGAGATATATCAGAGATTTTGTTGCGTGCGGAGCAGATTCTATTACTGTTCATGCAGAGGCATGTGAGGATCTTGAGCGGACGGTCGAACAGATCCGTGAGGCTGGAGTGAAGGCTGGCATTTCCATAAAACCTACAACACCGGTGAATGATATCAGTCATATGCTGGAGGATGTGGACATGGTACTGATCATGACTGTACAGCCGGGATTCGGCGGTCAGAAGTATATGGACGAATGTACGGAAAAGATCAGGGAAGTACGTGAGCTGATCGATGCCGAAGGACTGGATGTGGGTGTTCAGGTAGATGGCGGGATTAATGATGAAACAATGGAGACGGTAATGGAGGCAGGTGCAAATCTGCTGGTTGCAGGTTCCTATGTATTCAACGGTAATCTGAAGGCAAATGTAAAACATGCCAGGGCGAAGATGAAAGAAATTATAAAAAGAATTGACTGAGGAACAGCATGACAGATACGATAATTGTAAGCGGGGGCGATATCCAGAGTGATTTTGCCCTCGATTTTTTAAAAAAGAATGCAGACAAAGCAGGGAAAGAGAATATACGTCTGATCGCGGCAGACAGAGGACTGGAATTTTTTATAAAATACCGGATCATGCCGGATATGGTGATCGGAGATTTTGACAGTCTTTCGGAAGAAGGAAAAGAATATCTGGAAATTCCTGAAAGAACCCAAAAATACAGTAAGATTCCTTATGGTGGAATGACGAACTGGAAAGTGAAGAAAGACTCCGGAGAAGAGAAAAAAGAGATAGAAGTTGTCCTGCTGAACCCTGAGAAAGCTGATTCGGACACACAGTCAGCCATGAATTATGCTATCCGTACCGGTGCAAAAGAAATTACGATTCTTGGAGTGACAGGAAAAAGGGTGGATCATCTGATGGCTAATTTCGGACTCCTGGTTCTGGCTAAGAACCAGGGGGCATCAGTAACATTGGTGGACCGTTATAATTATATGAAACTGATTCCGAGCGGCACTGTTCTTAATAAAGCAGAACAGTTTGGAAAATATGTGTCTTTCTTTCAGATAGGAGGAGATGTAACCGGTTTAACACTGAAGGGGTTTAAATATCCCCTGGATAAGTATCATCTGACAACAGCTGACAGCGGTCTGACTGTGAGTAATGAAATCAGTGAAGCATCAGCAGAGGTTACTTATGAATCCGGAAGTCTGCTTATGATCATGTCGCGTGACAGGTAGCCAGGCTTGCACATCATAAACGGTTATGATAGAATAATGGAAGCATTCGTGCCAGGCGGCACAAGGTGAACAGTAAGAAGAGAAATCCTGCAGTATGCAGGGGGAAAGGATATAAATTATGAAACTAGGTATCGTTATTACGAGACCGATTTCATAAATATCCATATAAGTCGTCAAATGCCTTTAAATGCTGATTGCTAGAGCATTTAGCGGATTTCCGACTTGGATAAAACTCTATATAAATTCATATAAGTTTTTGAAAAATGGCCCACTTTGTGGCCCACTAACTTTTTGATCGAAGTCCTGATATGGTAAGGAGAAGCGCTTGTATGAGCGCTTTTTTTCTTGCTAGTATTATAATAAAAATAACTGGTGTTTAGGTTCTGATATGAATATACAACTGGAATTTTAAAGGCATAGTATGTTGTATCATCTAATAAATTTTGCTTTCATTTTCGCTCATGATCATGAGTCTTTTTTCTGCTCAAAGCGTGTGCTGATAATTGAAAACTGTATAAGTTATTTGGTGTGTCCATGTTAACAAATCAGTTTCTGAATTAGAAGATATTATTAAAATTATAAGTCGCTATTAATTTTAATAGTTTTTGGTGGATTTATATGGATTTATTTCAGAATATGGTATAGTAAATAAATACAGGTAAATGAAATGGAGATAGAATACAGATTATGACAAAAATTTTAATCATAGAAGATGAAATACGTCTGGCGGATGTTTTATATGACTGGTTTCGCAGTAAGAATTTTCAGGTAACTGTCTGTCATGATGGAGTATCCGGATATGAGACCGCATTAAAAAATTCTTATGATGCAATTATTTCAGACGTAATGCTGCCAGGGATAGATGGTTTTTCCATAGTAAAAAATTTGAGGAGTATGAAAGTCAGGACACCGGTTATTATGCTTACGGCCAGGGTTGAGTTGCAGGATAAACTGCAGGGATTTGATGCAGGTGCAGAAGACTATCTTACTAAACCTTTTGAAATAGAAGAGCTGGACGCACGTGTAAAAGTGCTGTTAAGGAAAAATGAGAAGGGAAAGGAAGAGGCAGAAGAAAGCAGAGAAGGACCAGATTTTGTACTGGAAAAAAACAGCCGTATATTGAAAAATTCGGCTGGGAATAAAAAGGTGAAATTATCAGGAAAAGAATATACACTGTTGTCTTATTTTGCGGAAAATTATAATCAGGTATTGTCTAAGGAGCAGATTACGGTCCGGATCTGGGGCTATGACACGAATGTAGAATACAACAATGAAGAGGTATATATTTCTTTTCTGCGTAAGAAGCTTAAATTTATTGAAACGGATACGGTGATTGAGACAGTCAGAGGTGTCGGGTATCGCCTCAGAGGGAAAAACGATGAAACAGTTTAAGAAGAAAATAATGGGACTTCTTTTATTGATTTATATGATTGCGGCAGTATTCATTCTGGCACTGCTGAATTTTTCTTATGTGCAGAATAATAAGAACAGTATTTCTAGGATTTTGAACATGAAATTTCAGATTGCATCCAGTCAGAGTGAAAATAAACAGGATGGAGTTCCAAAAGAACAGGAAAGAATTAGTAGTGCCAGGAGTGAAAAAGCAACAGTAACGGAGCCAAAAGAAGACAGCTATGTCAAAAAGAGTTATCTTGTAGCCAAAGCAGAGGATGGGACATTATATGTTAAAAATATGCTGCCAGATACCGGCTTTTCAGAAGAGGAGATCATAGAAACAGCAGAAAAATTTCTAAAAACGGAAAAAACATCAGGAAGTTATGAAAATTATCAGTTTGAACTTTCTGTTCATGAAGGGGAACTGCTCATTGCCTTTGCAGATATCACATCTCTGAAGATGGAAGAGCAGAAATATTTTATTTTCTCATTGCTGGCAGCTTTGGTTTTAGGAATATTATGGATTTATCCGGCATGGAAAATTACAGGAAAAATGATTGCACCCTTAGAGGAAGCAAACCGTTTGCAAAAAGAGTTTGTGCTGTTTGCGGGACATGAACTGAAAACACCGGTTACCGTTATGAAGGCAAGTCTGGATATGCTTGAAAGAGAAGGTGTTCACAGCAAATACCTGGATTATGTGGCGGAAGAAAATGAAAAAATGCGTAAACTGGTAATAGAACTTCTGGATTATTCCAAAATGGAGTATCAGGAAGAAAAAAAATTCAGGGAGAATGTAAATTTCAGCCAGTGCATAGAGGGAATTTCTCTGGAGTTTGAGGCAATGGCTTTTGAAAAAGAGATTATACTGACAACTGATATACAACAGAATCTGGTTGTTGCCGGAAATAAAGAAATGCTGGAGCGAATGGCAGAAACTCTTCTGGAAAACGCAATCCGACATACTGAGGCTGGAAAAGAAGTAAAGATTGTATTAAAGAAAGACGAGAAAAAAGTACGGCTTTCTGTGGAAAACCAGGGCGAAGCCATTCCAGAGGAAGAACGAAGACGACTTTTTGAAAAATTCTATCATGTTTCCAGTCCAGAAGAGGGGCACTATGGATTGGGACTGGCTATTGCACAGTCAATTGCTGCGAAGCATCATACAGAGATAACAGTGATAAGCGAGAATGGATGGAACTGTTTTATAACAGTCTTTCCGTTTCTTTGCAGAGAATAAAAGATTTGTGAAAACCTTGTGAATTTGCTTGAAAATTTATTTTTTTCAAGGAATTTTCAAGGTTTTTCTCATATAATCATGTCCGTAAAAAAATCCGATTAAGAAAGGGGCACAGTCAATGAAAAGAAAGCAGATAACTGCAATTATAACAGCAATGACAATGGTGCTGGGAATCACAGCATGTGGAGCAGGAAATGTAAGTGCAGAGCAGGAGAACAAAGAACAGACAGAAATAGAAAGTACCTTAAATATTTCAAACAACGATGAAATTGCATGGAGCTATGACAGCCAGTCAGATTCCTGGACAATGTCTGTAACATGTGCAGTTGCAAATCCGGAGCTGCCGGATTATCAGGGCGTTTCTGTAAATGTTCCTGGTGCATATGTAAAAGGAATTGATACAGATGGGGACGGAACGGAGGATGTAACAGGGAAAACTTATTCGGAAGAAGTGAATGGACAACTCGTGATTGACGATAGTGCCCAAATTACGAATGCAAACGGACAGACCTATACTGCATCTACGGCACCGGTTATTATAAATACAGGAGCAGCAGGATACAGTGCACAGGAAAATCAAAAGGCATCTTCCGGCAATGCGGCATATGGATATATCAATGTAGCTTGTGGAAACCGTGGCAAGCAGAGTACGGCAACGGATGAGAATGGGGAGGAATATTATACTGGTGATGCACCGCTCTGTCTGGTAGATCAGAAAAATGCAATCCGTTTTGTAAAGTATAATATCATTCTTGAAAACCTTCCGGGAAATACAGAATATTTCGTATCTACGGGAGGTTCCGGCGGTGGAGCACATGCTGCAATGGTAGCAGCAACTTCTGACAATTCAGATTATTTTCCATATGAAGTAGAAGCAGGGGCAGTTGGAATTTATCAGAATGAAGATGGAACTTATTCAGAAACCATAGGATCAGAGGATACTGAAATTTCAGATGGAGTATGGGGATGCGTTGCATATAGTGCGATCACTTCTTTACAAGAAGCGGATATGGCGATGGCATTTGAATACTACCTTGATACAGATTATGAATTTAATACGGATTTCCAGAAAAAGCTGGCAGAATACCTGTCTCGGGAATATATGGAGTATATCAATGATCAGAATCTGAGTGTAAGCGAGTCAGCAGTGGACGTCGATATCAATGGAGATGGGGATAAAGACGATGTAGTGGATCTGACGATAGAATATGATGCGGAAAAATATGCAGATACCAACGGATACGGTGGAACTTATCTTACGCTTTATCTGAAAGAATTTGAAAAAAATCTGGAATGGTATCTGGAGAATCTGGATTATGCAGATGACTGGACGTGGTTTGACAGTGATGGAAATGCACTGAGTGATGAGAGTGTGTCACAGATGTCAACAGAAGAGAAAGTGCAGGCATTTCTGGAAGGACGATATGCCAAAGGAGAATCTGGACAAAATGCAGGTCCAGGAGGCGGAATGCCAGATGGAAATGGACCGGATGGAAATGAAATGTCGGGTGAAAAGCCGGATGGAAATGGCTCAGATGGAGAAAAGCCAGAGGGAATGCCAGACGGAAGTATGCCGGGTGGAGAAACTTCGAAGGTCAATGATCAAGATAATCTGGTCACAAGTGGAATGGGTGACGAAGTAGGAACTCCGGATGCCGGAACTACACAGTCTGCAGGCACAAAAACAGATTCTTCAAACTACAGCAGCTATGAAGAAATGCTGGAATCTTATGAAAGTGATATCTCATCTATCGAGGATGGCGACAAATACGGAAATAATATTGTAGATCTGTATAATCCAATCAACTATATTGGAGATGAAGATACAGAAAGCCCGACATGGACCAGAATTGTAATGGGGGCATCCGAAGGTGATATGTCTCTATTTGCGTCTATGAATATGCAGATTGCATGGCTTAATAGCGGAACAGATGCAAAACTGGAATGGCAGTGGGATGGCGGTCATGTTCCATCAGAGATTTTTGGAGAATCACTGGCACTTTATGTTGATGAAATGTATGGAAAATATGTAGGAGGAGCTGCGGAAGTAACAAAAGCAGAAGCACAGACTCAGACAGAGAATGGAACTGCTACAGAAGCAACCGGAACAGATATCAGTAGCTGGATATCCTATGAGAATGGAGAGGTGAAGTTTACTCTGAAAGATGCAGCTTCTTACAGAACCAAAGGAGCAAGTAAAGCAACTCCTGGGTTTGATGTTATGGATTATGGACAGGAAACCTATGAATTTGGTTCTTCAACACAGGATGCGAGACACTTTGATAAGTATTTGTTGAAGGTACTGCAGGAAGATGCTGAAACCTTAAGTGAACTGTTTAACTCTGAAGGAGAATAGTTTGCATAGAGTATGAAATTAGTTATCTTGATGATTTCTATGATATGCATTCGTTTGTTCAAAATGATGATTTATCTAACTTGAATAGTCAGCAGTGTTTGAATAAAATCAATTCTGTGGTAAAAACATACCGTTTAGATGGCTGATTTTAAAACTCTTAGTTGGAAGACATACAATATATAGGCTCAAATGGGGAAAGTACTCATTTGGGCCTATTATTGTATGAATTAACATGTTACAACCAGAGCAAGATCCACCCTTGTAATACAGTATTGTCGTTTTGACAATTTTGTATTACTTACGAGTAGCAGACTTGATGGGGATTACGTCCCCATACCCACGTGAAAATATAATCGCTGGCAATTACATTTTAGCAGACACGCAAGCGTTTCTGAGTAAGCGTCACAGACAACAAAATAATAAAATTTTGATAAGACATTCACCTGGAATAGGTGTTTTTTTATTTTCAGGTATTCAATTAATCGGAAAAATAAAAAATTTCATCAGGGGGCTGTAAATATGCCTCTCAGCGTTTCGTATTTATGAAAGGGTATTTTAGCAGGAAAAAATAAAAAATTTCCCTCAGGAGGTTGTATTTATGCCCTTCATCTTTTGAATATATGTAAGGACATTTTTTAGCCGGCTTAAAAATGATTTTTACAATAATCTGAAATAGAAACGAGGCGATAAAGGAATGAAATTGAAATATGAATACATGAAAGAGTCAGAGCAGATGCTTCAGTACTTCCAGTTTCCAAAGTTTTTACTAAGGTTGCCAATTTCTCAAAATGCAAAATTTCTTTATATGATTTTGTATGATCGGGCACGGGTATCGAGAAAGAATAGTTGGATAGACAAGTATGGAAATGTTTATTTGATATTTCCAATAGATGAATTGTCTGTCCAAATTGGCAAATGCAAATCTTCTGTAAAAACAGCATTAAAGGAATTAGATGAGGTGGGACTATTGGTTCGCCGATCCGGTGGATTTTCAAAGCCCAATCATTTATATGTGAGAATTCCATCTGATGAGATAGTTTTACAACCAGTTGATAATAAGACGGATGAAAAGATGGCTGCAACAGAGTCGGAAAAGCAACCATTATCTAGCTGTAAAAATGGCTGTGCAGGAGTCGGAAATGTGGCACCTAGTAAAGTAACTGAGAAATATAAAAGTAATAAATATCATGAAGTAAATTATTGCTATGGGGAAGGAGAGAGTTTGTGATGAGAAAAGAGGATACCGTATGTTTAGGCAGTGATGGTTTACGATATTGCAAAGCCTGTGGGGAAGCGAAAGAAGCTTATTTTCCAAATGGTGGATTCATGGGGATGAAGAAACATTCCAGACAATGTGCCTGTGACAGAAAAGCAAATGAGGAAGAACGAAAATATTTTAAAGATAAAGAGCACCGGGAATTAGTCAGCAGAAATACGAGAATTTGTTTTGAAGAAAGCAGAATGGAAGAGTGGACATTTGAGAATGCAGATATGTCAGATGCGGTTATGTATAAAGCAAAAAACTATGTTGATAACTGGGATGAAATGAAAAGAAATCATATAGGTTGTTTGTTTTGGGGACCGGTTGGCACTGGAAAAAGTTATATTTCCGGGTGCATTGCCAATGAACTTCTCAAACGGGAAGTGACAGTAAAGATGACAAATTTCAATACCATTATTGATGATATATTTCCGCTGGCAGACAAAACGGAATATATCAATGCATTGGCTTCTTATCAGCTTTTGATTATTGATGATCTTGGAGTGGAACGAAATTCAGAATATGCATTAGGAATTATTTTCAGTGTCATAGACCGCAGGATCCGTTCAGGACGACCTTTAATCATAACGACCAATCTTCCGCTGAAAGAAATAAAAAGCGAGACTATGTTAGATAAAAGGCGTATCTATGACCGTATTTTAGAAATGTGTACGCCAATGTATGTTGGAGGCACAAGCAAACGAGAAGTGATTGCAGGTATGAAAATGGAGAAAGCGAAAAAGTTGTTGAATACAAAGAATAGTCGTGTGTATTGCGGATAGAAGTGTATGCTACACACGTTAAACAATAAGGAAAGAATTTTATGGGCAAACAACATGTTGCAATATGTGAAAAAGTGGCTCTTACAATTGAAGAGGCAGCGGAATACAGTAATATTGGACAAAACAGAATAAGTAATCTTTTAAAAGAACCGAGATGTCCGTTTGTACTTTATGTTGGTACGAAAAAGCTTGTAAAGAGAAAAGAATTTGAAAAATTTATTTCGGAAAGTGTGGAAATATAAATAAATGACAGGAGAAGAGAACAAAATGACAGGAGAAGAGAAGAAAATGAATATTCACAAAGATAAAATGCTATGGTATAATATAAGTTACTGTATTGGGGCTTCTTATGAGAGGAGCTGAAATATGGGAAAAGATTTAAAAGGCAAAGAACTTGGCAAGGGAATAACCCAGGAAAGTACTGGATTATACTCAGCCAGATTTGTAGATCGGTTTGGAAAGAGAAGACATAAACGATTCAAAAAGCTGCAAGAGTGCAGAGCATGGATTGCTGATGCAACTTATGTGGATGAACACAGTGATATTTCAATGCCATCTGATATGCTGGTAGATCAATGGTTTGATTATTGGATTGGGATAAAAAAGAAAACAGTCCGTTCAAATACTGTTCGCAATTATACGGAGAGATATGTTAAAAATATTAAACCGGTAATTGGGAAGATGCCACTATCAGATGTGAAACCACTTCACTGTCAGAAAATATTTTATGATATGGCAGATCAGGAGTATCGTACATCTACAATTTATCAGGCAAGGATTGCACTATACAATATGTTTGAGTATGCAAAAGAAAATGAAGTTTTGTGTAGCAATCCCTGTAAAAAATCTGTAAAAAGTGATATGGGAAAGCCATCTGAGAAGAAGGTCGCTTTAACAAGAGACATACAAAAAATATTTTTACAATATGCAGAAGGTCAAAGCTATGAAAATCAGTATCGTTTTATACTACAAACCGGATTGCGTACAGGCGAATTGGTAGGATTGAAATGGGAAGATGTCGATTTTAAATCCAAGACAATTCAGATTCGCAGAAGTATGGAATACCGTTACAGTGCAAAAGAGTGGCGTATCGGAGAACCAAAGAGTAGATCAGGTTATCGTACGATACCTTTAACAGAAGAAGCGGTTGCTATACTAAAAAAACAAAAAGAAAAGAATAAGAGGATTTCAGAAATTTCAACAGAATGGGAAGAGTTTGTGTTTCTATGTCGAAAAGGGACGCCAGTTAAGAACAGTACATATGACACAGCATTGTTTAAAATCTGTGATAAAGCAGAAATTCCAAGATTTTCTATGCATATCTTGAGACATACTTTTGCTACCAGATGTATTGAAGCGGGAATGAAACCGAAAACACTTCAGATGCTACTGGGCCATTCGAATATTGGAATTACAATGAACTTATATGTTCATACTACCGAGGAAGAAAAGAAAAAAGAAATTGAATTGGTAGCAGAAGCACTTATGGCAATGTAATGGCCCACAAAATGGCCCACTTACCCAAATAAGTATGCTGAAATCCCTTGAAATCAAAGGATTTATAGGAGGTAATAGAAAATATGAAACTAGGTATCGTTGGATTACCAAACGTTGGAAAAAGTACCTTATTTAACTCATTAACAAAAGCAG